>CAZISU010000127.1:0-9947 GCA_964541935.1 uncultured Planctomycetaceae bacterium
CGTCGCTAACGCCCTCCATATCCGCCTGCGGCTTGCAGATACAGTATATAACGTCACACAGGAGAATGGGATCGACCATCAGCCGCTCGAGGATCTGCTTGACGTCCAAGAGGTCCTCGTTAAGCAGATCGCGAACACGTTTGACAGCGTCGACGTTGACGGCAATGGACCAGATGCGGCCCGTTGTATCGGAAAAAGTTTTCATCTATAATATTCCTTCCTCATTCTGATTTCCACATTCGACATTTCCACTAAGAAACCGTGTACCACGCCGGCGGATGCTCGCTATAGGTGGGCTTGGCCGTGATGGGCACCTCCATGGCCTCGGTGAGTTGTTCCTCGCGGCCGAAACCAAAGACCTCCATGCTGGCCCGTAGTCCTTGCGAGCCACTGGTGGCGATATCACCGTCCATAACGGCGAACTCGATGGGCGTGTCAGCGAACCAGGCCGTGTGCAGGGCCGTGAAGTCAGTGTCATCCGTGTCGTAGACCATGGCCCATTCAAGCGATCCTTTCTTGAGCGAAGAAATGACCGCCTCCCAGCCGTTGTTACCACGCGTGGTGGCGTCGGCCTCGCCCTTCTCCATCTTCAGCGAGAGGTCCTTGATATTCTTCATCTCCGTCCACACGGGCGTTTCGTAAGTGCCCGTGTTGCGGTAGGTTTTGCCCTTGAGGCCGAGAGTAGCGCCCATGTCGTGGCTCCTTTGCTAGCGAATTGAATCCCGCCACATGGCGGGCAGTTTGGGTTTTTCCTTGTCGAAAGCCGGGCCCATGTAGGGCCGAGGCTTTATCCTGATCACTTTGCGTTGCTTGTCCGAGGTTCTCGAACGGCCACCGTGCTCCAGTGCCGAGGGCGCCTGGCCGCGTTTACTACCCAGCCGCTTGGGCCCGATGACCACCGAACGCCGGGCCCGTTCGTAGGCGTAGAGGATAAATCGCTTCAACAAACCAGCGTGTGAACTGGGCGCCTGGCCGCTTGCCGACACACGTTTTCGTTTACGTATACTCTGTCTGGCGCCGCGTCGAACCATAAAACCAAACCGCGACAACACGCGCCGCTCGGCCTGCTGTGCGGATCGCTTAATCTTTTTTGTGTCTAATTTGAGGCCACGTAACTTGTTGATGCGAAAACCGATCATGTGGCACGCAGTACGCTTGTCAGGCGAACGGCTTCCACGGCGGCAACGCTCGTGGCCGCGTCCACGCTTGCCGCGGCCGCAACGTAGTCCGGGTCGGCCAAGGCCAACCGCTGCCGTGCTTCTTCTGCCAGTGCCGCTTTCCTGGCCGCCTTGATGGCCGGCAGTCGACGCTTGTTGATAGCCGTTTTCTGGATCTTGCTGGCCTCTTGCACTCGGCCGTTCTTGAAAACCCGATATTGAACTGGAATTACCTGCGCCTCACGTATCCCTGCTGGGTTCTTTATCCAGTCAGGCGACGGTGCCTCGTGCAGTGATGTGCGAATTACGCCAGTCTCAGGGTTAAAGTAATCAGCCATTATGTCACCTCATAAAATACTGCCGGCTGTCAGAATGCACGCCGGATGCTCTGTTGCACTCGTGCCGAAATTTGTAAGTTCAAGCCCGGCGATTCCCTCCTGCCATCCACCGTCCAGCGGGAGATACCAGTTTGGTCTGGCCCCAATATCCACAGCTCGCACACCGGTAGCCAATTCTGCAATCTTGTCCGCAAGCAAAGCACAATCCCACTTGGCGATTTCCGCCAGACTGCCAGCGAAAAAACCGGAACCGTCATGCCCGCGACCAAGTTGTGTTGGATTGGCTGAATTGACAGTTGTAATGCTCACTGTGGAAGTGGCGGTTTGCACCACCCCATCTAAATAAGTGCGGAGCGTCGAGCCATCGTATACGGCCGCCAGGTGGTGCCAAGTATCAACCGTAGTTACATCATTGGAAACAACCTCCACATAGCTGCCATTGTCAGCATCGAAACGAAACGTAATCCTGCTAGCAAATGTTGGATTATCGTCACCCCACACCAGAACCGCCGTACTCCCCGCAACCCACGAATAACCATTATTTAATAAAAAACGAGGCGCCCCGCCCGATAAATCACAACGTCGCATCCATAGCGAAAGCGTAAACGTGTAATCTACCGCCCCAAACGTCAGCGCCGCATGGTCGACAATCTCGATACGATCAGATGTGCCATTAAAATTTCTAGCCATCAGGTCACCGGCACCTCTATGGTCAAGTGATACAAACGTAAGTCGCCAGTCAAATTGTCGCCAATATCATTAGCCTTCCGACCGAACTTGAAGAATACAAGATCGCCCGCCGTCCAGGATCGGCTAAATGTCATTTCACACACATCCATGAGATGATCCATAGCAACGCCGTTATCGATAGCATCTTCAATAACCACAGTGCTAGAAGTCCAAGTCCCGTCAGTTGAATCGCCGTCGGCCAAGGCAAGAGTCTGTAACTCAAATGCCACGTCCGCCTCAGCCGGGGATGCCGATGCCACTGCTGCTTGGATTGTGATGTCCTTGGTGGGGTCGTAGTTGCTCGGCAACCAGAAGCTACCCTGGATGTACTCCGGCGTAGTATCGTCAAACACACGCACGGGGATGTCATTCACGCGTGACAGGGGCGCGCCGTTCGTCTCAGGTGTGGCCATGGCATATGCCGGCATCTGATAAACGGGCCGATAGTTGGCTCGACGGATTCCCATTACCAAGTACCTCCCACGACCGTCACAATATCACCCGCCGTGCCCTTGACCTCGATGGCGGCCAGATTGACATGCTCGAACTTATGCCATTCGCCCGGCTCCAGGGGCACTTCGTCGCTCGTGTCGCCCTTTAATATCACATGGCCCGCATTGTAAGTTGGGGCTGTGATCGTTACGCTGGCCACGGTTGTTTCGTCGGCCAGCGCCTGCCACGACGTTGTTAGTTCAACTTTTCGAGCTATAACGTTATTCATATTTCACCCTGGTGAATTTCAATTCACCCATACATAGTCAGTGACAGCGTAATCACCCCGGTGAACACCCGCTGCTGATCGAGGTGTTCTCCCACATACAAGGGATCATGTTCGACCTCGGTGCAAATGGCCGACACCCCGCCGCAAACGAAAGTTTCCATGTGAAAGGCGTCGGCCATTTCCATAAGCAGGTCGAGCATGGCGTCGCAATCTGCCAGCGCCCCGGGGTCGATTGCCTGCTGCACACCCACATCCACCTGCACAATATGTTTGGCCGAAGACCGCCCTTCGACCTGCCGCGTGGCCGATTTGGGAACGACCGAGACCTTGATTTCCTGCAGGTCGGCCCGCTTGTGGTTAACCTGAAAGGTTCGCACGGCAGTAAACGCCACGGACCAGGTTTCGGCGTTGAGTTTTTCAGTCACAGCCATAGCGGCGGCCGAAGCGCGGTTCATACGACGTTCTCTACTTTCTTGTCCTTAACATGTGCCCGTAGCGTGGCGCGGTCGTTTTCATAGCGGTAACAGGGCTCGTTGCCGGGCGACATGACTTCATAAATGTAGCGACGCCCGTCGACCACTTCCTCGATGGTGTCGCCACTTAACGGCAATGTAAGTGCGCCGTCCAACACCAAGTCGACGGCCAGAAACAGATAATCACGACATTCGGCCCGCAACACGCCGCCGTCGAAGTCCGTCTGTTCGTATTCCCAGCGGCCTAGCATAGCTTGCAGTTCCACCCACGCACCGCCGCGACGGTAGGTCACCGTGCGCGACAGGTGCGTCTTCTGCTGCCGGGCCAGCCAGGCCAGGGAATTAGCGATCATGTCTGTCATGGCTTACCTATTGGCTCAGTCGCACACGAACGGTAGTGTCGGCACTGGCGGCCGCGATTACGGCCTTGCCGATGAGCTTGTTCGTGCCCGAATCGGCGGCCGTAGTCGCCTCAGCGTCGGCCACGTCCCAGTAGACGTTGGCACCGGCCGCGATCACTCCCACGCCCTTGGAAAAGTCGAATACGCCCGACACGGTGAGAGCACCCAGCTTATTGGCTGGAATATCCAGGTTGGCCACGCCCACCAGTTCGCCCTGCACGACCACGGCGCCGGCCGTGACGGCACTGCCGGGCGTGTAGTCGACCATGTTACCTCTGCTTACTAAACTCGCACCCATACTCTTATCTCCTCATTTTTGTATCTATTGTGAACTTGAATAACGACTAACGGCCGGCCGCGGTGCTGGTGGTCTTCTTCCGCGTGGCCCGCTTCCGAGAAGTCCGCTTCGTAGTAGCAGACTTTTGCTCTTCGAATTGTTCGCCCAGCTTTTGCACCATGTCAACCAGGCCCTTGAAGGCCTCGTCATCCAACAACGGAGACTTACCGGCCGCCTTGCGCTGTGCGCGGATGAACGAGAGTCCCCACACGGCCAGCACAATGATGGCCGGGACCGAGAACCCGCCGGCCACCAAGGCAATCACAGCCTTCCAGGGAAAACTAAACAGTGGCGTGGGGTCCAGTGGGGGAATCTGAAACTGCAGATTCGGATCATTCGGCCGCCAAGGGCGGCGGTTATCTTGGTCGGTATCCGGCTTGGGGTTCCAAGGCGGCGCGCAATCTTGGCCGTAAGTACCCGCTGGTACGGTCGAGACGATTTGCACCTGCGGTGCGACCTTGCTAACATACTTCTTAATGGCGGCCACAATCTGTCCGGCCAGGTCTCGCGGGTTACCAGTGTAGGTGTTCTGGAAAACGACCGTGCCCGCGTCACCATACTTGCCACTTCGGGGCGGCTGCACTACGATAGTGGGAAAACCAGAGAACTCGAGGTTTTCAAACCGCCAATCCTGACTTTGATCGTCGATGTTGTACTCAGCATAATGGGCCCAAGACGCCTTGGGATCATTCGGGTCGGCCAGGGCCAACAGCCAGGGATCGGCACGCCAGGCCTGCTTGAGTTCGGCACAAGGCTTGCAGCCCTGCATGGAAACCACCGAAATAAACCACTTGTCATCGTCGCTCGCGGGCGGCTGCATGGCCTCGATAAAGGCGTCAACGCCGTCGTCACGATGCCCGCCACCGATGTGCTGAGCCGTGTCGCCAAGCCTACGCACTTCGTCCCGGTTGACTTCGCCGGCCCAGGCCAGGGGACAGAGTGCCGTCAACATCAAAACACAAATCACAAAACGCTTCATTTATCTTCCTCCAAAAAAGTAAAACTTTACCACCAACGCACATAACGAGGCCGCTGGGGATGCGGTGGGTAGTCGAGAATAACCACCCACTGCCCACTGGCCAGATGTAGACGCCGGAACCCGGCGTCGTCGTACTCGTCGATCTTGTGAGTACTATTGTTGTTGCAGACGTACCACTTACCAGTACGTTCATCGTGCCCCACTAGGGTTTGAAAGTGCATGCGGCCCGCCCCGATGGCGGCGCCACGCCCCGTATGGCTGGCCCAAGACATCCAGTCCCAGGTATTACTGCCCGTAATGTTGTAAGCGCGAATGCCGCGTTCACGACAGTAGCGGGCAACCCGAGACGGGCCGCTGCCGCCGCGTTCCTTGGGACCATAGCTGGTATCCCACAGCAGAGTTGCGGCTGCCGGAACGTTCTGGTCGACGCCACACATACCGATGGAGCACTGCACGCATGAGCCATTTGGGTTGGTGTACCAGCCGCGAATTTCCGTCGGCAAGTCGACCGCCAACCCCTCGACGGCAAAAGCCGAAGGTGAACCGGCAACAACACCGGCACACAACGTCAACATACTGATAAACACAAAAATGTTTTGCATAGAAATATCCCACAGTTACAAACACGAAACAGAAAAGAGAAACCTGCCCCTGGCTCGGCTCACGCCTCGCCCTTCATCTTGAGCGCGCCACGATGATCTTGTTCTCGAACGCCGAAATCAATATAGCCGCGGAAGAGGATGCCCAGCGTGTCGAAGTCGGCATCAGCGCGCTCGACCGTGGGGCGATCCACACCGCCCAGGAAGGCCACTTCAAGCGCCGGCAGGCGGTTGGGATCGGCCAACAGATACCAGGCCTTGGAGCTGTATCCCGTGAAGGCCGCGTTGTTGAGAAAAACGCTGGAAACGACCTGGAATTTTCCAACATGGGGGTTCGATTGCGGCTTAGGCTTATTGGTGGTGGTCGTCTCGTTGAGATTCATCGATGCCATCAAGAGTTCGGCCGGCACCTTCAGGGCCGTGGGCACCAGCAGTGTGCGTGCCGGCATGCCCAGCGGTCGTCCGTTGGGCTTAGTCTGCTCGCCGAACATGACTTCGGCCGCAGTCAGGCCGTCCACACTGAGGGCCGTGTCGGCGCCTGCGGCGTAGTTTTTGTGGTCAGCGTGAAAGAAGGCCTTGCTGTCCGACTGCGTGGGGTTTGACAGCAACAGACTCCAAACAGCGTCGGCGATGGCCTCGGCCGCGCCCATGCCGATATGACGCGGGATGTCGGACAGCGCGCCCAGGTCATCGTTGATGATCATCTTTCGCGTCAGGGCGAACATGATCCCGTGCGTATCGGCCTGCTGCCCGAACGTCTGTTCTTCGACCTTTCCGTGCTGGAGTTCGCCATCCGCGCCGACTTGCTTGAACTCGAAGCTGCTGGTCATGCGGTAGCGGGTATGTTCCTTGAAATCGTTGACCGTGGCGATCTTCGCGATCTGCCGCCATGCGTCTTCGATGTAGTTGTAACCCTCCAAGAGCCGCTTATTGGCCAGGTTCGAAAGAATGCCCGGCAGGCTGGTGGTGCTAAAGGCCGCCTGCAGCCAGCCGGTGGCGTCACGACGGAAGCGGGGTAGACGCACTCCGCTGGCCAACTCGCAGAACTCCTGGATTCCCAGGCCCCGCAGCTTGTCAGCCGCCTCGAGGGTCTGCTCGTCGTAGTTGGCCTCCATCGTGGTGGTCGAGATGCCGGACGCCGAGAGGGCAACGGCCTCCAAGACATGCTGTGTCGGGATACTGTTCTCGACATGCGCGGCGGGTGCCGAGGGCCGTGACTCGCGTAGCACGGCCAGTTCGCAACTGGTGAGACCCCAGCCCTCGTCGATGGCCTGGGCCTCAATCTCCGGGTGTTCGCCGTCGCAGATATTGCGAATCTCAGTGATACGCCGGGTTTCAGCGGCGGCCGCCTTGCGGAGGTCGGTACGGAGCATGGCCACGGCGTCTTCATGGCCCGCGGCTTCGAGCTTTTCCGGTACATTGGGCGTAGTTACAACCTTTTGGCCCTCGGTGCCCTGGATATTTTCCTGGTTTTCAACTGTCTTCGGCATACGATCGTTCTCCTTTTCATTTTCCTTTTCACTGGCGGCGACGACGGCTTTGGTGTCGGCGTCCGCCCCACTATCAACAAAACTGATTTCCTTGAGCGTCATGCGACGCACAACATGCAACGGTCCCTCGAACTTACGCCCGTTGACTTCGACAACCTGACCATCCGGCACAAATTCGGCTTCGATCACCGGCCCGCCGATGCTGGCCTGCCAGGGGAATCCGTTCGTGCCCGAGCGGGCCACGTCTCGGGCCCAACTCGTCTCGCGGCTGATGAGTCCCTCGGCGATAAGCTGCCCGTCATGAGCCTCGATACGCGTGGTGTGCCCCACGCCCTGGTTGGACTTATGATCCAGACGGATGGGCACCGATTGGTTAGGCACATCCAGGCCGCTCAGATCGACAACCACCGCGTGCGGGAACCCGGCGACCTGCATCTGACCGCCCGAGTAGGCCACCATGGAAAAACGTGGTAGATCCTTCCCCTCGGCAGCCGCTTCAATCACCGGCACCGCACAAAACTCAACATATTCAGGCAGCTTGACGCTCTTTGGCATCTTTTTGTTTCTCCTCGGTGGTTTCGTTTTCCGTGGCATCGGGTCGAACTGATTCGTCCGACTCGGTTTTGTCTGAGGCGGGTTCGTCAGAGACTAGCCCCAACTCTTTCATTAACTTTCGCTCTTTGGCCCGCTGACGAAGCTCGGGCTCCCAGTCCTTACCCTGCCGTGCGAATTCGTAAGCGAGCGTGGTCGTATTATTGGCCAGTCTGGTGGCCTGCGCGTTGGCCTCTTTGGCGGGATCCACATGGTCCATTCCATCCCAAAAATATTGGGCCTGTGGTGTCTTGATCGCTCGCAGCACAGCAAACGCCGCGAGCAAAGCCGCCTCTTTTATCCATGCCGCAAAAATGCGATCCATGACCACGCGGCCAAGATGTGATTGCTCGATGCGCAGGCTTTTGTGGTAGTTTTGAAAATCCAACCTCCCGCTGGCGTAATTATGTTGGCTCGAATCGCCCGTCATTACGTTCACAGGCACGTTAAGGCAACGCCCTATTTCAGCCAGTATTTCACGTCGAAAATCGACAAACGCCGTCGTCGGTTGCTCTGCCTTAATCTGGGCCAGTTTCCAGCCATCTGGCAGTGTAGTGGCCATACGCTTCTCAAGTTCAACTACATCCATTGGCTCGATGGATGCGGCCTCGCCGTTTGCCGGCGCGTCCGTGTAAAGTACGGCCGCGAAATCGGCCGCCGTTTCGGCAGCCCCCAGCACGGCCAACGTGTATCGCCTAAGTTGTGCAAACAGCGGCAGTGCCGGTGTGATCTCTGGAACACCCCGATGTTGGCCCGGGCGGTCGGAGCGAAACCAGTGGACCATGGCCTGGGCCGGAACCCGCTCGAAATGTCCCAAGGTGTAAGCCGTATCACCCGGATGGCCCTTCATGACGTGGTAAACGCTCGGGTTTCCAAACCGATCAAACTCAATTCCGTCAATTATGTTGCGTGTGCCGAACCTTTTCTGCGGCGTCGTGACCCGATCCGCCTCGATTTGTCTGATATCCAGTTTTACGGCGTGGTCCAGGCTGGGGTTGTTGATCAGTACTGCGAAGGCCTCGCCATCTGTCGATTTCGACATCCGCAAGGTGCGGAGTTTGGCGGGCAGGTCCACGGCCGAGGCCCATTCGGTAAAAGCCTGCTCAATAATGCGGTTTGTCTCGCCGTCTTCCGATAAAAGCTGCAACCGTGGGCCCGTGCCCACGCAATCGCCGGCCACCGTTAAAACCATGCCCTTGGCGTAGGCGTTGTTGGCCACCTCGTAGCGAGCTCGGTTCCGCAATGTTTGCCGCACATCGGGCGTCATGGCCGCATCAGCGCTTGAACTGTCGGCCATGGCCCAATGGCGGGCGTTTTCAGTGGTGGTTTGCGCAGCGTCGTAGCGAGCCTGCAACTCTCGCCGGGGCAGGGATCGGCTGGGCTTCCTGGTTTTTCTGTGGAACGGCCACATTCTACACGGTCCCTCCCGGCGAGAGCTTTGTGAGCTTGATACCAAGGCCCGTTTGTCGAGCCGCCTTCTTCGATTCGATGTAGCGGTCGGCGGCGATCTGGTCGGGGATGGAATGCTGTTCCATGTTACCCGTCTCGTTGCCGGCCTTTTTTGGCCCGGCTGCGTTTTCGGCGATCGTGTTTTCCAAACCTGTCTCGCTCACGCTTGTGTCATCCTTTTAGTTTTGGCTATTTGTGTGGGTCGCTTTTGCTTTGGCTTAAAACAAAAACACTCACCCTCTATATAGTTATTACCCGCCGAACGTCCTTTTTTCAAAACAAAATGTAAATTACGCAGAGTCGTACCAGATCTGGTAAAAACCTTTTTCGCGCATATAATGTGCGCACTTGAAAACGAAATTACGACGAATAGAGACGGTCTGATAGAATAGTTCGCTAAACTATCTTCTCTCGCGTCTTGATCGCTTGACCGCAATTGCGGCAGCGTTTGCGACGCACGATCGCGTCGGTTCGAGGACGTGTATAGACCGTGAGGAAGTGACGGCACCCGCAGTTGCGGCAGACGAGGCCTACGTTTTGTGGTTTATCTGTGTTGTCAGTTTGCGCGTGCATCAATGCCGTCCTCTTTGCAGCTTGGAAAGCACCAGCCGCTTGCGTGGCGCGGTAACTTGCTGGCCAAGGGAAGATAGTGTCGAGCCTTGAATGCTAGCGGCCACGGCCGC
>CAZISU010000128.1:0-9924 GCA_964541935.1 uncultured Planctomycetaceae bacterium
CGCGAGGATTTGCGGCTGGCGGAAAACGCCATGCGGGCCTTGCCCAAGCCGAAACTGGATCGGCCGGCGCATCCGTTTGAGGGTGACGATATGTGGAGGTAGTGAATGAGGAATGTCGAAATCAGAATGAAGAAAGAATTAGGAAGGACGAATTAAGAATGACGAAGTAGTACGGTTCGTCCGCGACGCACCATGAATTGCTAGAAAATCCCCTTTCGACATTTTTTTCATTCTGCATTCATAATTCTTTCTTCATTCGAGCTTCCTTATTCCTCATTTCCCCAAACTATAACTAACCAAGGATACTAACGACTAATGGCCGATGTGTTTGCCGAACTGAAGTGGCGTGGGCTGATTAACCAGACTACCGACGACGTGAATATACGGGCGTGGCTGGCCGAACGGCCGCGCTGTGTGTATGCGGGTTTCGATCCCACGGCCGACAGCCTGCACGTGGGGCACCTGATGGCGCTGATGATCTTGCGGCGTTTCCAGAAGGCCGGCCATCGGCCCATCGCCTTGGTGGGCGGAGCCACCGGCATGATCGGCGACCCCAGCGGCAAGAGCGAGGAACGCGTGCTGCTGTCGGAGGAATCGCTTCAAGCCAATATCAGCGGCATGGAAAAACAGATCCGCCGCCTCTTGGATTTCGATTGCGGCGATCAATCTGCCCTGGTGCTGAACAACTACGACTGGATGGGTAAATTCGGCTACCTCGATTTCCTCCGCGAGGTCGGCAAGCATTTTCCGGTCAACGTCATGCTCACCAAAGACTCGGTTAAGAGCCGTCTGGAGCGAACCGACGCGGGTTTGAGCTACACCGAGTTCAGCTACATGCTCTTGCAAGCCTACGACTTCGTGCATCTCAACCGGCATTTCGACTGCGAGATCCAGGTCGGCGGCAGCGATCAGTGGGGTAACATCACGGCCGGTATCGATCTGGCCCGACGCATGAACGCCTTGGAGTCGAAGTCCGTGCAACTCCACGGCGCGACCTGTCCGCTGTTGACCAAAAGCGACGGGGCCAAGATGGGCAAAACCGAGTCGGGCGCGCTTTGGCTCTCGCCCGAAAAAACCAGCCCCTACCAGTTCTATCAATACTGGATCAACCTCGACGACGCCGACGTGGGCAAGTGCCTGCGGTTCTTCACCGACCTGGAAGAAACCGAGATCGAAGCCGTCGAGACCGAACACGAAGCCGACCAGAGCCGCCGCATAGCCCAACGACGACTGGCCGAAGAACTCACCCGCCTGGTCCACGACGACGAAGGCCTGCAAACCGCCACTCGCGCCACGGAGATCTTTTTCGGGGCCGAGATCGAAGATCTTTCCGACGTGCAGCTAGGACAGATTTTCGCCGACGTGTCCAGCAGTGAGCTGGCCCGAACGGATCTTGAGGGCGAGGGCCTGGGCATAATCGACGCCCTGCACGTCGCCGGATTGGCAAAGAGCAAAGGCGAAGCGCGACGAACCGTTACCCAAGGCGGTGCGTACGTGAACAACCGGCGGATTACCGATATCGACGCCCGCCTGACGACAGAGAACCTTGCCAGTGAGACGGTGATGGTACTGCGTAGCGGGAAGAAACGCTATGCGCTGCTGCGGTTTGTTAAATAGTAACACTACGGTCGTGGAAACATGCGAAAAATCCTCCGCATCATGCTGGTTCTGGGGCTGATCTCGGCCCTGTTTTTCATCGTCGGGCTGTTGGCTTTGTACTTGGCCTTGCGGCACGAGCCCGCATGGTACACCCAGGCCGTGGCCACGGCCGATCAGCAGGCCGAAGTGAAGGCCAGCGACCAGATGCTGCAACAGGCGGCCGATCTGACCAGCAATCTGGAAACCAAGGGCCAGTGGAAAATGGCTTTCACGGCCGAGCAGATAAACGGCTGGATGGCGATCGATATGCCCAAAAACCATCCCGACATGCTGCCCGAAAGCTTGCGCAATCCGCGTGTGGTGATCGATCCCGACGGCGTTACGCTGGGCTGTCGGGCCGCGCAGTCGGGCCTCTCGACGGTCGTTTCGCTGAAGGTCGACGTCTACCTGAGCGACAACAACAAGATCGCCGTGCGTATCTGCAAAGCCCGCGCTGGCAGCCTGCCCTGGTCGCTGGGCAAACTGGTCGAGGGTTTCAGCAAAGCCGCCCGCCAAGCGGACGTCAACATGACCTGGCGGCAAGTCGACGGCGACCCCCTGGCACTCATAAAGATCCCCGACAATCAAGGCCCCGGCAAGCGGCAGATCCGCATTACCACGCTAAGGCTGGAAGAGGGGCGAATTGTTGTGGGCGGGACGACGAGCGCGAAAGAATAACGGCTGTAAGGCATTACCTGAGCATGGTTTACGTCGAAAGATACTGTTGACGCCTCTCCTGTTAGCTATATTTTAGCTATTTAGACTTGACAAGTTAGCCACAAAAGCCAATAATTGTGTTAGATGGCAACTTTGTCCAAGGAGGATTGCTATGGGAAAACGCACGATGACCTTAAATCTGACCGATCGAGAGATGCAGGTTCTAGATGAGCTTTGCGCCAGCAAGGGCCTGAACAAAACGGCCTTGATGCGACAAGCGCTGCGTCTTTACCAAGCCGTTGACCTGCGGCTGGAACGCGGCGAGAAACTCCTTTTTGAGAACGACAAAACGAAAGAGAAATCGGAGTTGATGGTTTTGTGAGGAGAGTTGAAACGCAGGGGAGAAGAAAATGAATCCTTATCAATCACCAGCGAGGGATGCACATGCTGACTCAGGCACCGTTGCACCAATTGTCCATTCATTCCGGAAGTACAACAAGTCTGCGAGTACATTCACTTTAACGTGGATAGTGTGTGTAGCGATGGGTGTGCTGCTTGTTGGGACTCGCTGCTCTGTTGGCACACACTTCGGAGCGATCACGGGCCTGATTGCTATCGGGTCAGTATCAGTGTTGATCAGCCTGGTCGGAATCACCGTGGGTGGAGTGATTTGGAAGAAAACGGGCCAAATTCCAGGGGGGCTCTTTTTGCATGTATTCACCCTTTGCGGATCGCTCGGAATCATTGCAATGGGAATAATGTGTATGTGAGTGTTCGGTGTCTTAGAGGCACGTAAACGGGCCCCTCACATCTTGGAAGCAAATCCCTTACGTCCTCTCCGCCTCAAGCTCCGCCAGTCGTTTGGCTATTTCTTCATCGCCGGGGATGAAGCCTCGGCTGCGGTTGGTGGCGAATTGTGTTTCTAGCGAGGAGAGCGGTTCTTTGACCGCTAGCTTTGAGGTGGGACTGAGACGGTCGATGAACAGAACGCCGTCTAAGTGGTCGATCTCGTGTTGGGCGGCGCGGGCGTAGAGGCCGTCGAGAGCGAATTTTCGCTCGTTGCCGCTGAGGTCGTAGGCGATTAGCTCAATCTTTTCCGGGCGGCGGACAGGCGCCCACACCTCGGGCAGACTGAGGCAACCCTCGTCGGCTTCGGCCCCGCCCGATCGCTTGCTGATGACCGGGTTGATGAGCACGATCTCCTCGTCGGCGACCTCGGGATCGCTCTGGATGTTTATCACCGCCAGGCGATAGGGCAAATCGACCTGATTCGCGGCCAGACCGACCCCGTGATCCTCGTACATCAGCTCGAGCATCTCGGCAACGATCTTTCGCAGCGCGGCATCCACCCTACAGAGTGGCTTAGACTTATGCCTAAGTGTTGGGTGGGGATATTTTATGATTTGCACGAACTAAAACTCCAGACTAACGGGCGGGCCTTTTCTATTATATGCAGCCAAACGGCAAAAAAGTAAGGGGCATTCGAGCGGTGGATTAGGATGCGTGAAGCGGAGAAACAGGAAATGCCGGTATAATGCGGAGTATGGGGTAGATTCGCGTGGTGCGTCGCGGACGCACCCTACAAAACTGGAGCGTGGTGAGTACTGGCTATTAGCGTTGACGTGGGTTTGGGGTGGATCTAGAATCCGCTGGATTGTCGCAAGTTCTTTTGTAGTCGGCGGTTGATTTGATTTTTGGGAGATCCGTGGATGGCCGAAAAGGCGTCCAATAACACGCCAGATTGTGCCACAGGGCGCCGCCCGAGCGTGCCGTCGTGGTTGCTATCGATGCTTTTCCACGCGGCGTTGTTGATCGCGGTGGCCATCGGCTTGCGAATGACGCAGTCGTCGGGCGTCTCGGCCGAGCGAACCGCCGATGTGGGCATTGTGCTGAAAGCTCGCGACGGAGACCAGGATCGGTTTGTGGGCCCCGAGGATGGCGAGAATCAAAGCGACCAGGCCGACGCCGCGACGGCCGCGGCGGCTGACGGGGTAAGCCTGGCCGAGGCCTTCAGCGAATCATCGCCCACCGATCCCGCAGATGTTTTGCCGCAGGCCCGCGATGCATTGGGAGCAGGTGCTCTGGAAGGCGGGCGGGTTGGCAGTGCGCAGGCGGCAACCGCTGGGCCGCGCGGTCGCGGGTCGCCTGCCGGGGGCGGAGCGCGGGTGGGTGTGTTTGGCACGATTGGCGAAGGATTCAAGTTCGTCTACGTTTTCGATTGTTCGGGCAGCATGGGCGGCGCGGGTCGCAGTCCCTTGGCAGCGGCCAAGGCCGAGCTGGTGGCCAGCCTGGAGAGCCTGGGCACGAACCACCAGTTCCAGATAGTGTTTTACAACGAGCGGCCCCGACAGTTTAACCCCAGCGGGCAGACGGGCCGCTTGGCCTTCGGTACGCCGCGGAATAAGGAATTCGCACGCCGCTTCGTAGGCAGTGTGGTGGCCGAAGGGGCCACACGGCACGAAGACGCACTGATGCTGGCCATTCGCTTGAACCCCGACGTGATATTCTTTCTGACCGACGCCGACGAGCCCCGGCTCAGCAACGGGCAGTTGCAAAAGATTACACGCCGAGCGGGCGGGATTACGATCAACGCCATCGAGTTCGGCTACGGGCCACAGGCCGACGCCAACAATTTTCTCGTGCGGCTGGCTCGCGAGAACGGAGGACAGCACGCCTATGTGGACTTTTCCCGGCTGCGCCCATCGGAGACATTGCGCCCATCAGAGACGTCGGACAAGGAGGGCGGCCGATGAATGATGGACGATCTTGGCGATGCCCGTGTTTGTCAATTGCAGTGACGGCATTTTTTTGCGTTTTATCTGCGGCAAATGCCCAGCAGGCAGACGAAGCTGCAGACACCGTCGTGGTTGCCGGTAAGAGCGGGTCGGGAGCCTCCGGCGGACGGGCCACCTATCGCGGGACTATCGAGGACTACACCCTCGACGAGCTAACGCTGGCATTGCCGGGCGGGGGCCGGCGGCGGTTTGCGGTCGAGCGGATCGTCGAGGTTCAAACTACTTACACCCAATCCCAGCAGCAGGCCGAGCGACTTTACGAGAGTGGCGATTACGCGGCGGCGGTTGTGCTTTACGGCAAGGCCCTGGACCAGGAATCGCGACGCTGGGCACGTAGGCGAATTATCGAGCGGATGGTGCGATGCTATCGGGCCCTGGGGCAATACGCTCGCGGCGGAGAGGCGTTTTTGCTATTGGCCCGCGACGGTTCGACGTCGATCGATTTTGCTTGCATGCCGCTGGCCTGGACACCTCAGGCACCGTCGGCCGATTTGCAGCGTGCGGCCCAAAACTGGATCACCCGCGACGATTTGCCGGGTGCGGTGCTGTTGGGAGCCAGCCACTTGCTCTCGGTGCGCCGGCCGGTGGCAATGGTGCGTCTGAAATATCTGGCAGCCGCGGGCGACGGTCCCGTAAGCCGTCTGGCGCAAGCACAGCTTTGGCGGGCCGAGGAAGGCGTCGCGTCGGACGAGGAATTGGCCGCCAGAGAAACGGCCATCGAGGCCATGCCCGAACGGCTGCGTGGCGGGCCATATTACGTTTTAGGGCAAGCCCGAGCGGCACGGGGTCATAGGGAACGGGCCGCCTTGGCTTGGCTGCGCGTGCCGATTTTGCACGGCGACGATCCGCGGCTTGCGGCCATGGCCCTGTTCGACGCCGGGCACGCGATGGAGAAGCTCGGCCGAGCGGAAGAGTCGAAAATCATGTATAGCGAATTGATACAAAAGTATCCCCACGCGACGGCGGCCGGTGAGGCGAGGCGGCGAATGCAGCAGAAGGATAGATGACAGAGGGTAGAACAAAAAGTTAGCGGCGGGGCTTGTCCCCGCGTTAGTGTATACGAAACATTGCAGCTAAGGGCGGCCATACTGGAAATCGATTCCATCCGCGCGACGACAAGCATCGCCGCTAACATGCAATCCACCATTTGATATAAAAGAGAAATTAATGCGTAAAGTGTTATTATGTTGTTTAATAACGGCGAGTCTGCTTTGGATTTGCACATCGGCCTGGGGTGAAGATCCCGCGGCCGCGTCGCGGGCAGCAAGCAGTCCACCCACCGCACAAACGACCGACGACGAAGGCACCTCGATCAGCGATATCCTCTTCGCCGGCGGGCCGGTGGGCGTTGTGATTCTGTTGCTTTCGATCGGCGCCGTGTCGCTGGTGATCGAGCATGTGATGACGATCCGCGCCGACGTGTTGATGCCACCCGAGCTGGGCGACGAGGTGCGTGAGCTGCTCGCCGGCGGGAAACTGGCCGACGCGCGACAGCGCTGCCACGGGCAGCCGAGCTTTTTGGCGTTTGTGTTGGGGGCCGGGCTGGCCGAAGTGGAAGGCGGTTGGACGGCGGTCGAAAAGGCGGTCGAAGACGCTACGGCCGACCAGTCGGCGCGGCTCTTCCGCAAGATCGAATACCTTTCGGTGATCGGCAACATCGCGCCCATGCTGGGCTTGCTGGGCACGGTGATCGGCATGATTTTCGCCTTCCACCAAGTGGCCGAAACGCAGGGCGCGGCACGCGCCGGCGATTTGGCCGAGGGCATTTATCTGGCGCTGGTCACAACGGTCGAAGGCCTGATCGTAGCCATTCCGGCCCTGGCCGCATTTGCCGTGTTCCGCAATCGGGTCGACCAGTTGGTGGCCGAGGTGGCCTATGCGGCCCAACACACTTTGACACCGCTGAAGCGTAGCTATCGGCACCGCGCCGCGGCCGCTTCGCAGCCGCAGGGAGGGTAGCGGCCATGCGGATCCCCAACAATCGTTCGCGCGGCAGCGTGGGCTTCAACATGACGCCCATGATCGATATCGTTTTCTTGTTGATCATTTTTTTCCTGGTATCGAGCCATCTGGCCCGACAGGAAACGCAACTCGAGCTGGACCTGCCCGCCGCTGCTAGTGGGCGGTGGGCGGAAGATGACGACCGCACGCGGCGGGTGATCGTTAACGTGCTGGCTCAGCCGCCTTCGACTGAGGGTCGTGGTGAAGATGGCAGTGACGGCGACGGCCAATTGATGGTGGGCGGTCGCGTGCTACATGCGGACGAGTTGCAGAAGGTGATCGAGTTCGAACGACGCCGCACCGACGGACCGCTCGAAGTCCGCATCCGTAGCGACCGCCAGGTGCCCTACCGACGGATCGAGCCGATCATGATCGCCTGCGCCAAGGCGGGTGTTTGGAATGTAACGTTTGCCGTTTTGGCTAGTGGTAAGTGATACTATTTAGGGGAAAAATTATGCCGGATTCAAAACCTACTATCGTTCCATTGAAGCGTTCGCAGTTGAAAGACGCGGCTGGACTGTTGGCCGATGCCTTTTTCGACGATCCACTGGCGAGCTACATGGTTCCCGACAAAAACAAACGTCGTCGCGAGCTCAGCCGCATGATGGGCCGCTGCCTGTCTTACGGCATGCTGTACGGACATGTGGAAACGACCGAAAACCTGGAAGGTGTAGCCGCTTGGGTTAAGCCGGAATATGTGAAGTTCAATTTCTACCGCATGTTGCGCTCGGGCATGATCGCCATTCCATGGATCCTTGGACTTGGGGCTACGCGGCGATTCAATAGGGTCTTGTCCGATGGCGATCGCTTGCACGCAAAATACGCGCCGGGACGCCACTGGTATCTATTCATACTTGCTGCCAACCCCAACGCACAACGTCGAGGAGTGGGCACGGCACTGATGAACCACGGCTTGGCCCGCATTGATGCGCAAGGGTTGCCCTGCTACTTGGAAACAATGTCCCACAAGAATGTAGCGTATTACCCTCGCCACGGGTTCGAGATGGTCGAACAGGCCAGCTACGACAACGGCACGCTCGATACGTGGGCTTTTTTACGGCAACCAGGGTAAAGCGAAACCAGCCGACATGCGAAGACCACCTTATCACCGCGAAGGACGAGAACGGCTCGACGTGAAGATGACGCCTATGATCGACGTCATCTTTCTGTTGCTGATCTTTTTCGTCTGCACGGCCAGCTTCCAGATGCTCGAAGAAGTGCTGCCAACGAACCTTTCGTTGCCGGGAAGCGTTTCGGCGCAGGCACCGCCGGATGAGGAAATCGAGGATCTCGACGAGATGGTGGTCGAGGTGTTCTGGCGAGACGGACGACCGGCCTGGCGAATCAACGCCCGCGACTATACGAGTCTAGCCGACATTCGCGGCGTGTTGGCGGCCGTGGCCAAGGTGAAGATCGACCTGCCGGTGATACTTGACGTCGAAGGCGATGTGCCCTTGGAAAACGCGATCGACGTTTATGACCTTTGCCGACGGGCGGGATTGGAAAAGATCCAATTCGCCGCGTCGGCCGGGAATAATAATGGTTTATAACAAAGCCTGCATCCTACTATTGTTGATGTTTTGCGGGAATGTTGCGTTTGCGGGTTTGGCCGACGAACGCTTTATGGCGAGGCTGCGCGAGCGGCAGCTTTATCGCCTAGCCTGTCAATACTGCCGAGGGCGGCTGGCCGAGGAGACGTTGCCCGACGCGCGGCGCACGGACCTGACCATCGAACTCGCTCGTAGTCTGGCCGAGTGGGCCGTGGCCTCGCCTCCAGCCGAACGTGAGGCGCGATGGAAAGAGGCCCTGGAAGTTTTGCACGGCGATTTGCAAAATCGGCCGGCCAATCCGCGGGCAATGTTACTGCGCCTGCAAGCGGCACACGTGCATTTGGCCCGAGGTGAACTGGTCCGTGAGGAAGCCCGTCTTGCGGTCGACCAGCGGCCGTTGTTGGCCGAGGCGCGGGCCGAGTTACGCACAGTGGTACGGCTGTTGCGGCGACTGGATGAGGAAATCGGCGCGGCCATCCGAAAGCGCGACGCGAATGGCCGTTTTTCCGCCGACCAGCTTGCATCGCTGGAAAAAAACGTGCGTTACGAGACGGCCCGAGCGCTGCGGAACCAGGGCGAGTGTTTTGCGGCCGAGAGTGCGGACCGTGCCAACTCTGCGGCGCAGGCCGGCGAGCTTTTGGACCCGCTGACCCGGCTGGACGCGCGCGACCCGCTGTGTTGGAAAAGCCGCATCGATCAGGTGGCCTGCTTGATGCTGGCGGGCGACTATGGGGCCACCATCGACAGGCTCGACGCCTTGGATACGCTGGAGCCGCCGCCACTGGTGGCATTGCGTCTGCGGGCATTGCGGATGGAAACCGCGTTGGCCGGTGACCAACTATCGCGGGCCGTGGCACTTTTGTCACTTGGGCGGCAAGCCGAATCGACCGTTTCGCCACGTCTCGACTACGCCTGGCTGAAGACCTGTTTGACGGCTTGGCGAGCCGCCGTCAAGGCCGACAAGCAAGAGGCGGCCAAGGGGTGGCAGGCCAAGGCCAACAAAATGGTTCGGCTGATGGGGCAGACGCACGGGCCGTATTGGGCGCGGCGGGCAGAGATGCTCGCGGGCAACTTCTATCGCGCGGCCACTGGCAACCAGACGCTGGATACGCTTGTTTATGCGGCCGAAAGCTCGTATCGAAGCGGACGGCCGGACGACGCGCTGACAGCTTACGACCGGGCCGTGGCGGCTGCGCAGGCAGAATCGAACCCGCCTGCAACCGACAGCGCACAACGGGCCTTCGACCTGGTGCGCTGACATGCTGGCAGAGCAGGCCCACTCA
>CAZISU010000129.1:0-9920 GCA_964541935.1 uncultured Planctomycetaceae bacterium
AACATCCAAATCGGCATCGGTCGGCGTGGAGGCGAAGCCTAATACGGCGTCTTCGCTGAGATGCAATCCTGTGCCGACCTTTCCCGGCCCGATTACGGCCTCGCTTTCCAAGGTCATGTCGCTGTTGCCAACCGAATCGCTTCCGTCGACATCGAAACTCCACTTAGCCTTCAACTCCAACGGCAGTGGTTCCGGTGGGACGTAGGCTGCGATGTTGTATTTATCGCTGAGATAGGTGCGAACGGTGTCTCGTTCAGTCGAGTTCAGCACGCGATCGTAAACGAGAATCTCGGCAATATCGCCTTGAAAGAAATTCGTGAAGCCGGTGCCCGTCGCATCGGCGAAAGCCCCGATGTTAAACGGCGTGGCGGCCGGTTCATTCAACGGTGTTAAACACCCCGAATCCTGGTCGGTTAGTTGCCCATTGATATATAGGCTGGCCGTTGTGTCCGGGGTCGAGAAAACACCTTCGCCGACCAAGAACGAGTTGTTCATAGCGCCGGTCGAAAGCTGGTAACCGTAGTCGGTCCCCATGCCCGATTCCATGTTCACCATGCCTTGTGTGAACTTGTAATACCACCCGTCGCTGCCGCGGCCTCCGGTTTTGTCGAAACCGAAAAGATTACCGCGCGTGGTCGCGGCGCCACCGGTCCGCGCTGTGACGAAAAATGCTGTGTGGTCCTGCAGTGGAATTCCGTTGGGCGCCGAGACCAGCGTTAACGCATCGTCCGCTCCGTCGAAACGTAACACGTCGTGCGTGCCGCCGCCGATCGCAGTCGTGGTGACAAGTGGTCGGTTCATGGTCGAGGGCGACCAGACATCGTTACTGTTGCCCGACTGATCGGACCAGATATCCACTTCGCCAGCGGTATCCATTACGCCCGCATCGGCCTTTAGCCAGAGCGAAAGTCCGGACACACTCGTGTTGGCAAACTGTGCCTGTGCGAAACCGCTAAGCCCCGCTATCAAAGCGACGGCCAGCACAAATTCACGTCTTCTTATAAACATAGTCGTTTTCTCCCTGGAGAGACCTTCGAGAAGTAAAAGAGTAGACTGTATAGTTTTATTACGAGACCGCGCTGGAGCCGCCATTACAGCCGACACCAGACACGGTCCGCTGATTGTAAATTAGGGCCGTTTTCGTGCATATGCACAAACGGCGGCAAGCAAAGCACCCAGCAAGACAAACGTGCTCGGCTCGGGAACCTGCAACGCATCGACGGTCTCTTGATCTAGCACGCCACAATAAAACTGCATGTTGTCGATCATTCCGGAGAAATCCGACGTGCTGCTTGTCCCGCGACCGACGACAAGGGCCGCCGAGCCCTGCACGCTACCGCCGCCGGAGGTGTCGTCGCTGTCAACCTCCTGTCCGTCGATCCAAATCGTAATCTTATCGGTCGCCGTGGGGCCGGCCAAATCGTCGAACGCAAAGGCCAGATGATGGAACTCATCTTGGGTGAGCAACGCATCTTGCGTGGTTGCAAAATAGCTGCTACCTTCGTGCAATACTCGCACGACCAGCTTGCTGGTAGATGGGTCGGTATCGGAATTTTCGAAGGCCACATTGTAGCCGTTCGAGCCGTCTTGCAATCTCGCGATGACCCGCGCGTACGAATCATTATTCTCATCGTACTTCAGCCAGGCTGCTGCCGAAAACTGATGGCGCACATCTAAGTCTTCGCTCGACAACGCTGAGGCGAAACCGTCGCTGGCACTGTTGCTAACGCTTAACGCACCACCGAACTGTCCGGGTGCGATGGAGGCGCCGGCCTGCAAGGCCAGATCGTTTCCGCCCACCGAATCGCTACCGTCGACGTCGAAGCTCCAGCGGGCCTTCAGTTCCAAGGCAAGCGGTTCAAGTGGTAAATGCATTTCGATATCGTATTTGCCGGCAAAATAGCCCAGAACCGTCTGTTGCTCGGACGCGGTAAGAGCCCGGTCGTACACGATAATCTCGGCGATATCGCCCATGTAGTAGTTCGTAAAGGGCGACGAATCGAACGCACCGATGTTGAATCGCGTACCGGCCGGCTCGTTTAGCGACGCGGCGGTTGCGGTATCGATCACCGGCGGTGCCCCATTGATCGAAAGCGTGGCCGTCGTATCGGCCGAACTGTAACGCCCCTGGCCGATAATATACTTGTTGTTTGGCTGCGAATTGGCCAGTTGATAACCGTAGGCGGTGCCCGAGCCCGATTCCATATTCACGTTGCCTTGCGTGAACTTATAGTACCAGCCATCGCTGCCACGCCCGCCGGTCTTGTCGAAACCGAAAAGATTACCAGTCGTGGACGCCGTGCCGCCGGTGCGGGCGGTAACGAAATAGACAGTGTGATCCTGACGGGTAATGGCACCGCCGGTCGTGCCCAACGTCAGAACATCGTTTGCACCATCGAAGCGTAAAACATCCATTGTTTTGGCCCCGATGGCGGCGGTGGCCAAGACAGGACGATTGCTGGAGGCCAGTGCCGTGGCATCGTTTCCGTTGCCCGACTGGTCGGCCCAAGTGTCTACTTTCCCCTCGATAAGTGTGGTGCCCGCGTCTGCCGATAGCCAAAGCTGCATGCCCGGCACGGTCGTGTTGACAAACGAGGCCTGGCACATACCGGCCAAACCCGCCACGATCGCCAAGGCGGATACAAAACAGAACATCTTGCTGCGGTTCATCAATCGTTCTCCCAAAAAAGTTCATGTTGTGAAGTTCATGTGCCAAACGCGGCACCCGAGTGTTGCTACTTCTCCGAAAGTTTGTACTGCACTACCAACTGCGGCCGATTGGCTGCAATGGCAGAGTCGTCCGAATCGAAATGTGCCCGATCCCAACCGTGACTAACCAGAAGCCAACCGTGGTTCGGCGTCCCCTCTGACCAGCGCTCTACGCTCTGGGTTACGTTGAGTTCATAAAAAGCATTAGCCCGCACAGGTGTGAAGTGAGTGACCTCGGCAGCACCATACTGTCGGTCAGCCCATCCGCCGTCGTTGAAATTAGCCCAGGTAACGCGGCCTTCCTGCCAGCCGACCAGCACCTCATGCAGCGTATGACGCTCCGGTGCTTCGGAACTCTGCTCCTTGACTGTGTGTAGCCGTAAAGTGGCCGAAAGGATCGTGGCACCCGGAGGGATCTGGTCGGGCCGATTGCCAAAGATATCGCCAAACGAGATCAATGCTCGACTCTGTTCGGGAAGCCCGTCGTTGCGACTGACTTTCAATGCCGTAAACAAACGGGCAGCATCGCCGTAGTTGCTGTTTGTGTTATCGGGCTCGTCCTTTTCTTTTTCTATACAAGCGCCGTTGCTGCCTTTGCCGCGAACGCAATTGCGAATATAGGTCGCCCGAGTCGCGTTATACCCGGCAACGCCCTGTTGAAAGCTGACACTTCTCGAAACCGGCATCTGCTGGACGAAGCGGCTTGCTTCCGGTTCGGCGGCCGCAATCCGAACTGTTTTAGTGCGTATGTTGATGCGCGCCGTCTGGCCGGCCGTTATTCGACGGGGCATGAAGCTCTTCTTCGGTGCCGTGCTGGAGGCCTTCTTGTCCACTATGGGAAAACCGACTTCGACCTGTCCGAGGAAAACCTCGGTTTCGCTACGACCGGTTGCATCAGCTATTACGCCGAACTCTGTGCCCAAGTCGACGATAAGCGAGTCGGGAGTCTCCACGGTAAAACCGACCGCCTGCTTGGGCACCTTGGCCGTCAGCTTGCCGCTGTCCAGTTTAATATATTGTGTCGAAGTAAGATCGAGCGTCGCCGGTCCCTCCAGAATCACTGTCGCGCCGGAGGTAAATGTTAATTCGGCCAGCCCTTGCTGCAAGTCCAGGCGTCGATTGGCCTCAAGGTGTTCACCGCTCACCGGCTGGCGGCTCACCTCGCCCCAGTTGCAATCGTACGCACGCGACAACGTGGCCACAACCCGCGCGGTGTCCGAATCCATTTCATGACGATAGACCTGAATACTCAACGCAATCACACACAACACCGGAAAGCCGATTGCCACGAGTATTGCAAAGGGCGTCGACTTCATGCAAAAATCCAAGGCCTGCCGCGCGCTGTCGCCCAGGAAACCCAAGATGGGCGAAGGCGTTGTGGAACACGTACTTTTGACGTCGTTGCCAACGTGATACTGCTTCAAGCTGGCGTGCAGGTTCAAATAACGTCGATAGATCTGCCGCGCCTTGGGATTTTCCAGCAGAATCGCATCCAGACGCGCCTTTCCAGCATCGTCGAGATCCTCGCTACAAAGTCCCCCCAGCAAGACAATCAGTTCTTTGTGTTCGGCATATGGCATCATCACGATTCGCCCCCCAACGCCAACGCCCGCTCAATACACTGCAATAACCGCTCGCGAATGCGGTTCAAGCTCTTATATATACTGTTGGGCGTGCGCCCCATCCGCAAGGCGACATCCTTGATGCTGCTCTTGCCGCCGTAGCAACTACGCACCAATTGCCGAGGGCGATGCTGAAGCTTGTCGAGGCAATTTGCCAAAGCCCGTCGCTCCTCATCAAGGTTCTCGACGTCTTCTAAACTCTCCGAAGCCATTAGGTCAAGCAACTCTTTGGAAAACACATGCCGATCGCGTCCGTGCTTCTTCATGTGATTTAGCACCTTGTAATGTGCGATTCGGCAGGCCCAACGGGCAAAATCGCTCTGGGGATCGGCCTGATCGAACTGGTCGAACTTTCGCCAGAGGACTACGCTGGTTTGCTGCAAGACGTCCTCGGCATCCGACCATTTCGGCAGTAAAGAAAGAATATAACCGAATATTGCCGACTGATTACGTGCAAACAGCACCACGAATTGCTCGCTGTTAGAAGCCTCGCAATCTCGCTGCGCACCATCATCCGACATAGAATATCGATCTTCTGATTTAATCTTTTTATCTGGGGGCACCATCTAGTCTTTCAATACTTTTTATCCCGTGCCTGGGATATCTACAGTGAACAGCTAATGAATGCCCGCGTAAACTCATTATAATATCTACACCCGATAGAAAATTAGCCGCATAATATTGCAAACAACGTCATTTTTCATGTTTTAGCCTATTGAGATGCCAGATGCTGGGATCGCTTAGATGTGAATTGAATAAAGAAGTGGCATCTTGAGCAGTGAAAAGCAACTCGTTGTGTAATATTTAGATTTGATGATAATGCGGATTTTTCGGATCAGATCCCACCGGTTGCGACTACTATACTATGTGCAATCGACGTAACGCTTACCCGGTTGCCCAGTGGAACAGAGATGAGTCTTAGTTTCAGTAGAGATAGGGAAATTTCGTACAGGTGGAATTTGGCGTATGGAAGATTATGAAGGAAGAATGGAGCAGTATGTCGTCAGCATGATGGAAATGCAGCGCTCGCTTTACGCATTCATTCTTGCCCAACTTCCTCATATTTCTGAGGCGGAGGATGTTCTTCAGGAGACCAACGTCGTTTTATGGGCAAAACGGGACGAGTTTTCGGCAGCCGACAACATTCGCGCTATGATCTTTCGAGTTGCTCGCTACCAGGTGCTGGCTCATCGGAAGCGTCGTCAATGGGACAAAAGCGGTTTTGACAAGGGGCTGATCGAACAACTGGCCGCCGAGGCCGGCGAAAGGGTCGATGACCTCGACGACAGGCGTCAAGCGCTGGCCGATTGTCTCACGAAGCTTCGCTTACGAGACCGCCAGATGATCTCGGATCGTTACACCCGCGGCTTATCCGGCAAACAGCTTGCCGAACAGTTGGGCCGCACGGCCGACTCGGTGTTCCATTCGCTCTACCGCATTCGCACCGCTTTGGTGCAATGCGTGCAGAGAACGCTGGCGGTGGAGGAGCAGTCATAATGTCGATGCCCAACGAAGCAGGCAAGCCGACCGAGCCGGTTGATTTGAAAACGCTGTTGATGCGTCTTATGGACGGCGCCCTTACGCCGGACGATACCGTTAAGCTGACGGAAGCTCTGCGCAATGACGCCGGGGCCAGGGCCAGGTATCACGATCTTATCGAAACGCATGCCTTGTTGCATTGGGAGCACGATCAGCCGGACGAAATGCTATCGTTGCAAGCGTTTGATCATCCGCTGATTATTGCCGACGAACAGCAGCCCGCTCGCACGAGCGGCTCGCCGATCCTGGGGTTCCTGGGCGGAACTTTGAGTTGGGGGCACGGTGTGGCTTCTGGTATCGGACTGCCGGTCCTGACTCTGGGTGCCATGTTGCTGGGCGGATTGTTGACGGCGTTTTTGATGCTGCGATTGCCGGCCGTGGACGAGACTTCCGAAACGCCTCGTTTTGCCGCCAAGTTGGGCAGAACGATCAACTGCGAGTGGCGCGATGAAAATCTCCATTTGCTGCAAGACGCGGGCTTTTCGCCCGGCCGCTGCCTGGATTTGGAGTCTGGCTTGGTGAAAATACTTTTCGCCGACGGCAGCAGGGTGATATTAGAAGGGCCCGCGCGGTTCCGCATCGATTCGATGTCAAGTGGTTTTTTGGAAGTGGGCCGACTGACTAGCCGGGTGCCTAAGGAAGCGGTTGGTTTCAAAATCGGCACTCCCTCCGCCGACGTAATAGACCTGGGCACCGAGTTCGGTGTAATGGTAGATAAGACCGGCGCGGCCGAAGTCCACGTTTTGACGGGCGAGGTCAAGATCACCAGGAGCGACAATCGGGTGTCAACCGTACTCTTGCCGAGTTTGAAGAAAAGGCAGGCAGCGCGATTTGAACAAAACGAGGAACCGCAACAAACGAAGAGCCGGAATATAGAATGCAAGCCGGCCCAGTTCGTTTGTTCGACGGAATTCAGTAAACGCGCGAAAGACGCCACGGTTGGCAATATATCGGCTCCGAAGGGATCCTTCAGCATAGTCGTGATTTCAGACATGCAAGAGTATCGAGGGCAGGGTACGGCGGCCGAGCCGGGCAGCAGCGACGTGGTGTCGAATAGCGTATTCGAGTCCTATTGTCGCTGGGTGGCAAATAATCTCGACCGACATCGGATCGTATTTGTCAGTCATGTCGGGGACATGACGAACAAGGAAATGCCTTCGCAATGGCGCGTTGCCAGCGATTGCATGGATCGACTTCACGGTCGCGTGCCATACGGCCTTGTTGTAGGTCTCGACAACTCGGTGACGGATCCCAGCTACTCCCTCTTGGTCAGATATTTCCCCTACTCACAGTTCGAAGATTTCGACTGGTTCGGGGGCATATATCACAATCAAAAGAAACCGTTGGATCCGCCCTGTATTTCCAATAGTTACCAACTGTTTTCCGCCCAGGGGCTCGATTTTATCACGCTACATATTCGATCCAACCCCACAGACGATATGCTCCGCTGGGCCAACGGCGTGTTGACGGAACATGCGGATCGCCGGGCAATCATCTTGACCGACGCTTATCTCGGCCCGCGAGAAAAAACTTTGACCGAAGATGATTGGTTCGATGCGCCCAAAGGGCGGATTCGATGGGCCAAGCGGAATGCGCCGGTCCTTAATGATGCCGAGCAAGTATGGTCGAAGTGTTTCAGTAAACACCGCAACGTCTTCATGATCTGCTGTGCCGACGACCGTAGGACTCAGACCATGCATCGAGTGGTTCGTGGCGAACACGGCAACCCGGTTAACGAGTTGCTTGCGGACTACGGCCCGCACGGCCTGAGGGTCTACAACTTCCGACCCGACGACAACTCGATCCAAGTTAATACATATAGCCCCTTCCTGAAAAGGCTCTGCGATCAGACTAAGGTTGTGCCCACGCGCAATCGGCACCAATTCATTTTAGACTATGACATGTCGAGCAGGAGAACCAAGAATGGACAATGACACGTTTGCATGCAACTCCACGGATAGTATGCGAAAACACGTATTCCGTCGAGCAAGACACGGTTTTACCCTCGTAGAGCTTCTGGTTGTGATTGCCATTATCGGGATCCTCATCGCGTTATTGTTGCCGGCGGTGCAGGCCGCGCGAGAGGCGGCGCGACGCATTCAATGCACAAACCATTTCAAGCAAGTCGGCTTGGCTTTGCACAGCTACAACACCAGCCATAACACGCTGCCGCCGGGTATGATCGCCTGGAACAACAACTATGTGGACCATACGCTTTGCGGGCCCAACTCGGGTAATCCTTTCTACTATGTGGTTTGGGGATGGGGGTCTCTCATCCTAGCCGACCTGGGCGAGCAGGTGACGTACGACACGATAAATTTTGACGATACGCACCACTGGAGAGCAGGCCCCACGAGAGAAGCCGGCCGACATCTCATACCCAGCTATATCTGTCCAAGCGATCCCCAGGGAGACGAGCTTATCCAGTGTATGAGCGGGAATGATGACGCGCGGCGAACGAACATGGCCGGCGTTACCGATAGCCTGGAGTGGATGTGCGACAACCACTATCCGCGTCAATTTCAGCGAAAAACCCCGGAAATGAAGGTCGCCGACGGCATGATGGCCGAACGTGAAGGCTGCCGCTTTCGAGACGTGACCGACGGACTGAGCCACACCGTGATGATCGGCGAGGTTACCGGCAGGGGGCCCGGTTCGCATACATCGCATTGGTGGAAAACGTGGAATTTGCTGGATACGGGCAATGGAATCAACGGTCCAGGAACCGTTTTAACTAATAGTTGGGTCGACTGGAAAAGAACCGGTTTTTCCAGCTTTCACCCAGGTGGATGCCATTTCCTTTTCGGAGACGGCAGCGCCCACTTCCTGCCGGAAGACATCGACTTTGAAGTCCTGCAAAGCTTGGCAACAAGAGCCGGAGGCGAAACGATTACCGCTGCGGATATCGAGTAACTACACAGTTCGTACGAAGGAAATGCAACAACTACACTTACTTCAATGAGGAGAACCCTACCATGCGCACTCTGCTACTTTTTCTGGCTGCATCCTTAACTGTCGCCGCGAGCCAATCGGCCACCGCGGGCGTGTTCGACGATGCCGAAGCCTACTGGTCGTTCGACGTCGACTTCTCCGATACCACGGGCATGCATAACGGAACGGGCGTGGGAAGTCCGACCATTGCCACCATACCCGGCCAATATGCATACGGCGGCGGAGCACTTGCTCTTAACGGCTCCAATCAGGCCATCGACTTCGGTGACATCCCGCTGACGGGCGACTTCAGCATGGCGGCTTGGCTGCTGCCGGAAAACCTCGCCTTATCGTCCGCATCGGGGACAATGGTGTTTGGCGACGGGCCCGTGGCTCCTAATAACTCGGACTGGATTCGCCTGGAAAGCAACCTTGCCAGATTCAAATTCAACGGCGTCACACATGTATCTACTACCACGGACGATTTCGTAAACGGCGCTTGGCAGCATTTTGCCTTGACTCGCGAAAGTGGCGCGATGACGGTCTATCGTAACGGTATCGCGGTGACCAGTATAAACAAGGCGGATTCTTTCACCCCGTCGCATATCGGCAACAAATCCGCGAGCTGGTATAAAGGCCTGATCGACGAAGCGGCCATCTGGACCCGCAGTTTGGACGTCTCGGAGATTGCCGACCTTTATTCCCAGAGCCAGTTTCCGTCCGGCCCCGCGTTAAGTTCGGTAGTGGTAGCCAATATCGACGTGCAAGGCGATTCCACCAGCACAACGGCCGTGGTGATGCAAAGCACCGGCTCGCGTGTAACCTTGACAAACGTGGCCAAGGGCAGTTACGAACCGGCCATCGACGGCGTCACACTAACCCCGGCCAACGGTGTGTTGATGGCCACGCCGCGGGCTAACGAGGTTTTTTATCCGGCCGTAAACGGCATGCGATATCCGACCGTTGAGGTCGGCCGCGACGGGCCTTTTGCAAGCACCGCCATGGCTTTGGCAACAACCAAAAAAGGGGCCGGCTCACCCGAGCGGATCGCCGCCGACACGGCCATGGCTTGGTTCGCGTTCGAAGACGGATGGGTCGGCGCGCACGTCAACGCCGACG
>CAZISU010000130.1:0-9919 GCA_964541935.1 uncultured Planctomycetaceae bacterium
CATTTTTGAGTTTCTTGAAAAAGAAAGAGGCGAAGGCTGGTGGGGCAAGGATGAAATGAAAAACTACCTCGACGATCACAAGCATGGAAACGACCCTTTCAGTTGGATCAGGGTTCACCCGCTTATGGACGCGGACACAATGGAAAAATATCCCCTGGATCATGCGGGCATGACGGAAACTTCACTGATGATGGCCTTATGTCCGGAAGGAGTGAATATCAGCCGGCTTGACGCCGACGGGCCATGGTACTGTCAAAGCGCGCGAAACGCTTCCGCGGAACACGGCGAAAGAATCGTGGGCAGCATTCTCGGTGGATTGCGAAAGGCATTATCGTAATACGAGCCTGTAGGGCGAAGGCGTATTTATCTGCAGTGGCTGGAGAGATCTGGAATTTCCTCATCCCGTCGTGTAGCATGGAAGCATGGGACCGAAAATCGGTCGCATAATCGATGGGTGGTAATATTAGGCCACGGCAACGTTTTTTCGGGGAATTCAAGGATATATGGTTAATTCAAAAATGTTACGAGTAGGTGTTATCGGCGTGGGCGGCTTCGGCGTCAAGTATGTTAGCGCGTTTCAGCACTTGCTTGGCGTCAAAGTCGGATGGGTGTGTGATCTGGATGCCGACAGATGTCGGGAAGTTGCATTCCAATACGAGGTCGAGAACCACAGCACCGATTTTCACGAGGTCTGCAACGACCCCGAAGTTGACGCTGTGGTTGTGGTAACGCCCGAAGCTACCCACCGCAAGAGCACCGTGGCGGCGCTCGAAGCCGGCAAACATGTAATCGTGGAGAAACCCCTGGCCACCACCGACGAAGACGCCGCGGCCATGATCGAGGCCTGGAAACTCTCGGGCAAGTTGTTGATGACGGCCCATTTGCTGCGTTTCGATTATCGCTATGCACAACTCAAAGAACGTTTGAGTGAAATCGCCCCGGTTCGCAATATATACGCAAACCGCAATTTCGACCGCCGATTATTTCGTGATTTCATTTGCCGCACCCATACGTTTATCGAAAACTCGATACACGACATAGATCTTCTGCTTTGGTATGTGGGCAGCACGGTGAAACGTGTACACGGCTTTTGCAGAAGTACTCGTCCAGAATTTCCGAATCCAGACATTAACTGGGGCGTTTTAGAGTTCGATAACGGTGTGCTGGCCGTAATGCAATCGTCTTGGATGTATCCCGAGCAAAGGCTCGATAATATTCAATGGAATGCCGGAATCCAGGTGATGGGCGATCACGGAGTATTGGAAATCGCCAACGACCAATGCGGATTCCGCGTTCACAGCGAAGAATCCGGCCTGGCTTTGCTCGACCAATCCGCGTGGGCGGATCTTCATGGAGAGCCGCGAGGAGCTTTTGGCGCGATGCTGCGACACTACGTCGCCAGCATGTTGGGCGAAGTCGAGTACGGCGGAACTCCGCCTCAGGAAGCCTATGAGGCCGTGCGAATCGCACAACGCTTGGTCGAGGATTCACAAAGCCCGCAAAAAGCACCATGAACGCAAGCAGATTCATTTGCACCCGTAAGGAATAAGGCATGGTAATATTGTTATTGATTGTGGCGATGCTGGCTACACTGGGCCTTGCACTAACAGGCCGGGTTGCTGGGCAACGGAATGTCGATCCGCTGGTGATGACGTTCGTGCAACTTAGCGTCATGGTCCTTATCTCGGGGGCGTGGATCGTGCTGATGCCGTCGATGCGGGAATCGGCCGGGCAAACTGAGTTTAGTATTCTCACCGTTCTCCTTGCAGGAGGAATTGCTCTTGCACTGGGTAACTTCTTTTACCTTCGGGCCTTGGCTTGTGGACCGACTGGACTTGTTCTGGTAATCGTCAGCCTTTGCGTTTTAGTGCCGACCATGGCGTCGATACTGTTTTTCGGCGACAAACTTTCAGCTTGCCAGATTATGGGGTGCGGCTTTGCACTGACGGCCATGGTTCTGATGAACGCGCGAAAGGAAGAAAAGAAATCCGAAGTCAAGTACAGTTGGACAACATTCGCCTTGGGTGCAATGTTGTTACTCGGGGTGTATCAGACAGAGGGCAAGCACTTTCAGGTTGCGGCGCCGAGCGCCTCCGACCAACTCTATGTTGCCGGCAGCGGACTGTGTGCCGTTTTGATAAGTGTCGGTTTAATGTTTGCCACCAGACGCAAACCGCGAATCAAAGAACTCTGTTTCGGAACAATTCTAGGCGGGCTGGGCTTAATTCAGATGTTATGTATTCTTGCCGCGCAACGCAGCCTGCCGGTGTCTACAGTCTATCTGTCGGTCCTCGGCGGGGGCCCAATCCTCATGCTGATTATCGCCGCGACGCTGCTGGGAGAGCGGTACTCTAAGCAAGTTTGGATTGGTGCTATCTTCGGGGTCATCGGAATCTGTCTCATGATAATGCCATAGGAACAACGATAATAAAGGTTCAAAAGCAGATGGCTTTAATGCATATGACAATCGTAATTGCATTGGCACTCACCACGCCGCCTGGCATTGAGAAAATGCCGCAGGGCGTTGTTGTTGAGTGTGAAGACTTCGAGTTGGGAGGCAAGTGGAAGGTCCAAGACGGTAAAAAGTATTCCGGTTTTTCGGGTAAGGGATGTATAACAGAAGCGGCTGCCGCCGGAATCGCACGCTTTGCGCCTTCTTTGACAGTCACCGTCGCGCGACCCGGTAAGCATAACGTCTGGATTCGCGCGTATCAGGGCGGCCCGTCGTCCGGTGCGAAAATGTTCGACCGGGAACTGACTTTAGAGATCAACGATGTTACGCTTGGCGCGACACACCGAGGGTTGGACGGCAGCCGCTATGCTTGGGAGTTTTCCGGCACGATTGAGATCGGCCCTGATCGCGCGGCTCGGATCAAGATTAAGGACCTGGGGCGTTCGGCGGCCGTCGCGGATTGCGTGCTTTTGATCGACGATCTGCAGTTCAAGCCGAACGATTGGGTCCAGAACAGCCGACGCCCAAGCTTGACGGTTCCATTTCGCGCAAGGAGTCTCCCTTCGCTGGACGCCAAGCCCTTCGTTCTTTCCAAGGCATCCAAGCGGCACGTCGAAAATGTGGCCGGTTCAACCTGTGAGTACGATATTAGCGTCGGCGGGACCCTCGACGAATTCAATACGGCTGATTACTTGGACACATATAGTTATTGTATGCGGTTGAAGAGCAGATATCAGCCGAACGAGTATCTTGTGATCGAGAATGTAGGCCGAAGCGACGTGGTAAATCCACGACTCGTTGTCAACCGGCGACGCAACTGGTATTCGGCCGAGACGATTCTAGCAAGCATTCTCCGTCACGGCATGAGCGATGCTGAGAAGGCGATGGCCATATGGAGCTTTTCTTCCAGCATTGAAGTTCAGTGCCACGATAACAACCGCCGCGTGGGACCTTTTTATCCCGAGGAAAAGTCGCAACCGTCGCGAAATACCTACAAAGAACGGGGTAACCCCGTAAAGGCGGCAAACTCCTACTACTGCAGCGGCTGCCAGCTTTCGGCAACCAATTGCGTCGTGCTCCTGCGTCAAGCAGGATTGGGAGCCCGCGCGGTTTGGATGTGCCCCTTGGACCAGTACGAGCAACATTGCGTGGCGGAAGCCTGGTACGATGGTGCCTGGCACTTGTTCGATCCAGAGCGGCGCTCTTTCTACCTGGACAGCGACAACAAGACCGTTGCCTCGTACGAAACGCTGCACAAAAACCCCGCCATGGCCGCACGCACGCACGACGGTGGTTTTGCCGCAAAGTATATGGCCAAGCGATCACACGCCAAGGAATATGAAAAGTATTACCCGCCATCGGTGATGCCCGTCGATCCGGATTGGGTCGGAAAGATGTCGATGACGCTGCGTCCCGGCGAGAAGTTTGTTTGGCTGTGGGGCCACATCGGCAAGTTTCGCCTGGGACTCAACCCGCGCAACCGCAACTACCAGCCTTATCGACTGGCCAACGGCAAAATAATCTATCATCCGGATTTGAAAGACCCCGTTTTTCGCACCGGAATTCTTTCCGAACGCAACATCAAGACGATGGGCCAAGACGGTTGCCGGCCTGCGATCCACTGCGATCGGGCCGGAGCGACAAGTTTTGTTTCTTATAAGGTTAAGGTCCCTTACCCGATCGTCGGCGGTGTTGTCGGTGGTAAGTTCCATCGCAAGTCGAAGGCCGACATGTGTGGAATTTACATCTCGGTCAACAATAGCGATTGGACGAACGTCTGGTCGGCGGACACAACGGGAGACGTCGGGCGATACCTGTCCGTTGATCGCATGCTGCCGACGAAGACGGGATGGGCAATATACGAGTGCTATGTAAAGTACGAATTCACTGCCGCAACCGCTGCGTCCGATGTCGGCATCGACGACGTGTATATGGAGTTTGACTTGCAAATGTCCGCCGCCGGGCTGCCATCACTATCGGTCGGATCGAATAAAGTTGTGTATCGCGACGACACCGAAAATCAACACGGCTTGCGTATTTCGCATGGCTGGAAGGAAAGTTCAGCCACGAATCCCCCGCTCCCGCCGACAAAGTCGCTAGCCCCGCAAGACTGCTCCCAAGCAACAACGGTCGAGTTGCTTGCCTGGTCTGCGGCCCGAGATCCCGATGGTGAAGGCATCGGCAATTATCACGTACAAGTCAGTCCTCGCAAAGACATGCTTCACGCCATTTCTCCCAATTTCGATCGCTTTACTTTTTCGGACAAACCGCGTTGGAGTGTATCTCAGGGCTGGTTTGAAGCGGGGCGGACCTATTACTGGCGCGTGAAAGCAAAGAACAAATGGGGCGCGTGGAGCGGTTGGAGCCCCGTCTGGAGTTTCACGATAAAACGCTGATCGCATTATTAAAACAAAACCTCAACCAGAGGATATGTCATCATGAACTCGAATCAACACACAGAATTAACTCGACGCGGCTTTCTTGGCCGAACGCTCGTCTCCGCAGCGGGCACGGCAATGGGCACCGCGATGCTGGGAGTCGCAATACCACAAGCGGCCACGGCAGCCGCATCCGAGCGCCCGACAAGCGGTTGGCAAGTCGGATGCTGGACGCGTCCATGGGCGAAATATGATTACCGTGTTGCCATGGACGCCGTGGCCGAGGCCGGTTTCAAGTATATCTCCTTCACGGGCGCGAAAACAAAAACCGGGCGCGTTATCGCCCCCGACACGCCGATCGAAGAGGCTGCGCAAGCTGGTGAAGAAGCGAAAATACGCGGACTAAAGATATCATACGTTTACGGCGGCCGTCCGCTACTGCACGAGGGATCCGGCAGCCTGCGAAAAATGATCGACAACTGTGCGGCCGCGCTAGGCCGCTACGTGGTTATCTCGCGTATTGGCACGGCGAAACAAGTAGACCACAATTGCAAGGTAATCGCCGGCTGCTGCGACTACGCCGCCGAAAAGAACGTGGGACTCGTCATCAAACCGCACGGAGGACTCAACGCCACTGGAGAACTCTGCCGCCGGGCGATCGAGAAAGTCGGCCACCAAAACTTCACCATGCTCTACGACCCCGGCAACATTTGTTACTACTCCAACGGCAAGATCGATCCCGTCAAGAACGCCGCAACAGTCTGTGGTCTTGTAACCGGGATGTCAATCAAGGACTATAAACACCCCAAACAAGTTGGACTCACACCTGGAACAGGTCAGATCGACTTTGCGGCATTGATGAAACAGCTAATAAAAGGCGGTTTCACGCACGGCCCACTCGCCATCGAGTGCCTCGCGCCCGGCTCGCTCCAGAAAACACTCAAAGAGGCAAAGAAAGCACGCAATTTCGTTGGGCGTATGATTAATCTTGATGTGCTTAAAGCGGTTTGAAATAGTTGCAAAGGGTAAAGGTTAAATGTATGGGTAAATGCATTGCGATTGCAACATGGAAATTTGGCAAAGCGGCAGTGGCCCGAGCAGGTGAATTATTGGGTGCCGGCAAGGATGCTATGGATGCGGTGGAGAAGGGTGTTAATGTTGCTGAGCTGGATGCCGATGTGGTTAGCGTTGGTTATGGCGGAATGCCTAATGCTGTCGGCGTGATGGAGATGGATGCTGCGATTATGAATGGCAGGACACATGCGGTTGGCAGTGTGGCGGCATTGAAAGGATGTCGAACGCCTATATCGGTGGCCCGGGCTGTTTTAGAGAATAGCAGACATCCGATGCTGGTTGGCGATGGTGCCCGACGGTTTGCCAATGAACATGGTTTTGCGGAAGAAGAGATGCTTGCTGAAAAAGCTGCTGAGAAACATCAGCGGTGGCTTGAAGATGAAAATGCCAAGCCTGAGTTTATCCATGATACGATTGGGTTATTGGCGATGGATGAAAGGGGTGAGATTGTTGCGGGGTGTTCGACAAGCGGGATGGCGTTCAAGTATCCCGGGCGTGTGGGTGACTCGCCTTTGATTGGTGGTGGGTTGTATGCTGACATTGAAGCTGGAGCGGGAGCGGCGACAGGCAATGGCGATGAGATATTGAAGTTCTGCATGAGCTTTCAGGTTGTGGAATATATGCGTATGAAATGTGGAGCGCAAGAAGCCTGTCAGAAGGTGATGAGACGATATGCGCAGATGAATACCACGAAACAAGATGCGGATATCAGCTTGATTGCATTGTCTGCTAATGGTGAATATGGTGCTGCGACATTGCGAGCCGAATTTCCGTTTAGCATTTGGGATTTGAGTGGATCGCGATGTGAAACAGATGTGAAGTGTTAATGAAAAAGTAACGTAAACGTTTTTGGGATGACCGAGTGGCGATCCCAAATCCGAAAGTCAAAAAGAGGTCCTGTAAGGACTAGTAATTCGAGCAATTTCATGCGTAAAGCGTTGATGCTAAGCGTGGTGATCCATGTGGCGATAACGGCGTACCACGCGTCACAAGCCGTGGCCGACACATCCCTTGCCACACAGAAATTAAACTGGCTGGCCGACGAGTACGTGGCAAACCAGCTTCCCGATGGCAAGATCGCTCCAACCTGGGATACAAACCCAAGGGGCTTTGCACATGGCTTTATTGGGGTTGAAATGTACAAGGCGTTTGAGGCCACGGGCAACCCGGACCATAAAACGGCCGCCGACAAGTACATCACCTACTACATAGACACCATAGGCGATGCTTCAACCCGCACTCCGGCCAACCACGGCATAATGATGTACAGTTGGAGTAAATACAAATCCTATAATCCTCAATCGAACCAGTACGACCAGCTCATGGACGATGTGTATGGATACATGCAGGATTACCGCTGGAGCGAGCCGAGCTATTTTCGCAACGGCTATAATAGTTCCGATGGCATAGACGCGGCCAATACCTGCGACCTGGCCTCCATGGGAGTCGGGCTGTTGAACTATTACGAGAAAACAGGCAACGTGGCGGCTCTGGCGGATGCAGAGGGACTTGCCCAATATTTCATAAGCGAATGCGTGCCGTATGCTTACCAAGGCGCATGGTCGTCGCCGTTAGGGGCATGGGTCGTCGCTCCCACGGGCAACACCCACTTCGAGCATCATCTCGGTGGCCCTACGGTTGCGTACGAGCTCGGCTGGGGATTCGGCGCCCAAGAGGCTGCCGACTATCTCATGCCGCTTTACAATGTCACCACGAACGAGACCCTAAAGCAAGGGATCAAAGAAAAATGCGTTGGCTCTATGAAGTGGCAATTAGACACATGCCAGTTCGAGGATGGGGCCCTGGGACTATTCGAGCAAGATGACAAGTGGATGGGAATGACCATCGCGGCCGTGCAAACCTTCCTTTGGAACTACGATGCCGGTTTTCTTACCCAAAACGAGGTAGAAGAGTATTCGCCCAAAGTTTGGGCCGCGGCCAGTTGGGTGCTGGATAATCTCAACGCCGATTGCCTCAGCCGAGCCGGCTTCTACCAAGTGAACGGCGATGAGGCGGAGATGGATCGCCGCTCGAACGGCTATTGGAGCATAAGCTGGGCCATGGAGCCGCTGATTCGCTGCGACGAGTTAGCGGCAATCTGCGGAGTTAGCCCTCCGACCGTGCCCGGGCTGGGGCTGGTCGAGACCGAGGCCGTCAATCCCAACCCGACGGCGCTTAACATGCACGGTATCAGCGTAGCTCTCGACGGCGACTACCTTGCGGTGGGGGCCAACTATCAAATGGATGAAACTAATCAGGGAACGGTTGAGATTTATCTCCGCAATCCGGACGGATCGTTGGCGCATCAACAGACGTTGACCGGACTCTCGGGTGCGGAGCATTTCGGCATCGACGTGAGCCTTTCCGGCGACACTCTGGCTGTGGGAGCCTATAACGAAAACAAAACGTACGTATACACCCGTAGCGGATCGACATGGTCGCTTGAGCAGACGTTGGGGGAATCCGGACGGTTTGGTACATCTGTGAGCGTCTCTGGCGATAACCTGGTGGTTGGCGCATATAAAGAGCACTCGATATCAATGTTTCATCACAAGGAAGGGATATGGTTGGAGGAAGCAACATTTACCAAGAGCGGCTATTTCGGCTACGGCGTGGGCGTTTCCGGCGACGTTGCGATTTCGGGCTCGTGGCTCGACGGCAGTGCTCCCGGCACGGTTAGCATATTTCGACGTTTGGGCAATGCGGAGACCATACTGGGCGACGCCAACAATGATGGCACGGTCAACGACGGCGATGCCGCGATCCTGGCCGGCAACTGGCAAACGCCAAGCGGTGCTACCTGGTCTATGGGCGATTTCAACGAGGATGGTATTGTCGACGACGCCGATGCCACCATCTTGGCCGCGAATTGGCATAGTGGAGGCGGTGGAGTAGCGCACGTTTGGAACGAAGAAGCAACGCTTGAGCCATCCGACGCGACCACGAACGCTTGGTTCGGCTATCGCTCCGACATCCATGCCGACAATATTTTCGGCGATGTGGCTATTGTCAGCGCCAAGTATGATGATGAAGTGGACACCGACGCCGGCGCGGCCTATATATTCCGTTACGACAGTGAGACGGAGGTCTGGGTCGAGCAAGCCAAACTGTTGGCCGACGATGCCGACGACGGTGACAACTTCGGTTCCGACGTGGCCATTTGCGGAAACACGGCCATCGTGGGAGCACGTGACGACGACGACAACGGCTCCAACTCGGGTTCCGCCTACATTTTCCAATGGGACGGCGTTACCTATGACGAGGGCAAAGAAGTCTGGCTTCAGGTCGATAAGATTGCTGCCTCCGACGGCGCGGCCGGCGAGATGTTTGGCGAGGCAGTCGATGTCTTGGCGGAAAGCTTCGCCGTGGGAGCGTGGGGACACCCGACCGGAGGCGTGGAAAATCTGACTGGGGCGGCATACGTATTCACGCCCGACATGACGCAAACCGCCGTGCCCGAGCCTGGAATGTTGATCATGATTGCCGGTTCATTTTGCTCGCTCGCTTTGTGCCTGGTTCGCAAAGTATCCTGAATACAGCATGGAGGATAATAACGATGAACAGTATGCGAAACTTTATTAATGTGTGCTTAACCGGTGCGTTGACGATGGCCTGTTTCTGTCTGACAGCGGCAACCAGTCGTGGCGATATTATGACCAGACTAAACCGGGGTGAAAACCTGACCATCGTAGCCATTGGCACCAGCCTGACCAACGCCGACCACTCCTCTTGGTTCGGCCACATGGGAACGTGGCTAAATAGCGTCCTGTACAAAAAGAATGCCCAACGAAAAGCTCATTGAATGTAGCATGAAATCGTTGTCGCCGAGAACTCGAAATGCCAAATCCAGCGACGCAAGTCGCACGTTTTCTGTTCGAAGAAACGGCGTCAACGGCCAAAATTTGGCATCAGTGTCCTGGTCCAGGCAATCTTGACAACCGGAATGCCGGAGAATAAAATACCGTCCTGTACAAAAAAGATGCCACGCCAAAACAACGATAAATGTAGCATGAAA
>CAZISU010000131.1:0-9894 GCA_964541935.1 uncultured Planctomycetaceae bacterium
GCATCGTCCGATCAAAAGCTCCAACAGCCGCCGCCCCGCCCGTCCGCCCGGCACGGCCACAATGGTACCGCCCAGGGCAAGAACGCCCTTGCTCTCTCCCCCCGAGCCGACACTGGCGAAGTTCTCCACAAGATAATCCACCGCCTCGGCCAACGCCGGCCGCTGCCATCCCAAAAAACACCGTTTCATTGCGATTCACGCTCCGTCAGAACCAAGACCATGGCCACCACCCAGGCAGTCCAAGCGTCGGCCATTGTACACATAAACCGGCATTGGCGAAAAGGTACGAAGCCTGCTGAATAGCCCGGTCGTAGCGTGGCCAGGCCACTTTTGGCAATGGCATGAGCCCAAACCCTTGTTTTTGCTACTATTCGTGTTATAATCACCATCCTTGGCGGGATTTACGGTCGTGCTAATATTTAGAGTAAGCCACTTGGTCTTGAGGATCGCGGCTTTTAGGCGAACTGCTATGTTAAGAAAATCGACGATAAGTCATCTTTATGTCGCGGGATTCACTCCCGTGTACTCAACTCTTATCCTTGTTTGCTTGTGCCTACTATATTTTGTCCAGCCGGCACACACTGCGGTTGTGTGGTCCGATGATGTCCGGCCCGACAATCCAACTACTTGGACGTCAAGCATGAATGCCTTCATAGGTGATACGGGTAGCGGCTCGCTGAAAATCACAGATGGCGGCAGTGTTAGCAACCGAGCTGGCTTCATCGGTCATAGGACTGGTTCGCTGGGCCAGGTATCGGTAGTTGGAACCAACTCGACATGGAAGAATAGTGGCGGCCTCTTTATCGGTGAATCCGGTAGCGGCTCTCTTGAAATCGTCGACGGCGGCCAGGTGACTGTTGAAAAATATACTTGGTTGTCTCATTATTCTGGTTCGTCAGGTACGATCCATTTTGACAATGGGAAGCTTGTAACAGGTGACCTTCTATGTGCTGTCGATGATCTTACCGGTACGGGCACGATCAGTACCCACGGCCTGATAAGTGATGTCGATCTGGTTTTCGATGCTACTAATGGATTAAGCCAGACTTTAAATATCAATGAAAGTCCTGGCCAAAACATAACCATCAATTTGACAGTAGATGGTTCCGGTTCGATGGGTGCAGGTTATGGCGACTCCGGAACGGTGAACATTTCAGATGGAATTATCATTGAATCAACTTTTGGTTACATTGGCTATGGATCCGGATCAACGGGCAAGGTTACGGTCAATGGGAATGGCTCGACTTGGAGAGCGACGTCAACGAGCGCAACCACCATCACCATCGGTCACTTTGGCAGCGGCATGCTGAATATTACTGCAGGAGGAACGGTCACTAGTGACAATATCGAAATCGGATGCGAATCTGGTTCTACTGGACTCGTGACGGTGGATGGGGCGGGGTCGAACTTAACGAGTAATAATTACCACATCTATGTCGGCCGCAATGGAAATGGCACGCTTAATATCACGGGCGGTGGAGCAGTCAGCAACCGATCGGGTTTCATTGGTTTTAGACCAAGCTCTGTTAGCCAGGTCACGGTCAATGGGGCCGGCTCGACGTGGACGAATGACGACAACCTACACGTTGGCTTTATGGGCAGCGGCATACTGACTATCACGGACAGCGGTGTGGTCAGGTGTAAAAATGGCTACATCGGTTACTTCAACGATTTGAAGTGTGAGGTAACGGTAAATGGAATCGGCTCGAAGTGGACGAACGACAATGAGCTTGTCGTTGGCGGTGCATACTACGCTTCTCAAGCTGGTAGCGGCATGCTAAATATTATTAGTGGCGGCGAGGTTAGTAGTCACTCTGGTTACATCGGATTCGAGCCGAACTCGACGGGCGAGGTGATGGTTGATGGTGTCGGTTCCACATGGACTAACAGTTCCAACCTCTACGTCGGCAGATCCGGTAGCGGTATTCTGAATATTCGCGGCGGCGGATTAGTAAGTATTACTGGAACTCTGACTATCGATAACGATGCTGACGGAGATGGTTTCATCAATATAACCTCTGGAGGGATGCTGGCGTTATATGGAAATGCTGATGAATCACTGTCTGACTTCACGGATTTGATTAACGGTACGGATGCGATCCGCTACTGGGATGATTCTATCTCGGACTGGGCCGATATCAACGACGCAACTTGTGGCAGGGATTACACGTTGAGCTATCAGACTAAAGGTGATTTGGAAGGCTATACGCTTTTGACTGTATGTGTACCCGAACCCTCGATGCTTACCGGCTTGCTGGGGTTGTGCCTGACTGGATTGTTGGGCTCGGTGCGTCACAAGCGATAAGTACTCCTGGAACGTCGCGGACGCACCCTACTTTTCACTGGAATTTGAAATCGGAGACAAATCATGAAACGCTCCCTCGCCGTCCTGTTCGTATTCCTGTTGACAACCTGCCTAGCCCATGCTGCGGATGACCAGCAAGCGGTTCCCTCGCTCAAGCCGCTTTTTCGCTCCGTAGACTTGAACGTCGGCCAATCTGCGACATTGACGCTCTCTGACGGCAGCACGGCCAATATCAAGCTGATCGCTCTGGACGAAAAACGCGACGATCTTCGCAACGCCGTCCGCGAGGCGCGGGTGACGGTCGAGATTAATGGCAAGACGGCCACTTTCGTGTCGGCCACTTATCATCTGCCGACAAATGTAGGCGGGGTGCAAATCGATTGCCCGGTTACCAAAGGGCACGTGCAAGGCGAGACTAACCCCTGGTCGCTGGACGCCGACGTGCGTCTGCGGGTTTGGCCGGGCGGGTCGCCGTGGATTCGGCCCGGCACGTTCCGCTACCCGGTTCCGCAACGTTGGTTTGCCAGCGATACGCTTATGGCTAACGAGATTGGCGACGACGAACGGCCCGAGGATAAATCCATCTACTATCACTGGGGCCTGGATTTCGGCGGTGCCGAAGATCTAGTTGAGATTCAGTCGGCCACCGACGGTGTGGTTGTCTCGGTGCATAGCAAGTACATTGAGCCGGGCAAATGCCCGCCGCCGGTCAAGCCCCGCTACGATGTTGTCTACATCCGCGACGCCCGCGGCTGGTTCTATCGCTATAGCCACCTCAACAAGGTCGACCCGTCCATCCGCATGGGCATGAAGGTGAAAATGGGACAGAAGCTCGGCGTGCTGGGCAAGGAGGGCGCCAGCGGCGGGTGGACCCATTTGCACTTTGGCCCAGTCGTGCCGCAGCCCAGTGGCCGCATGGGCGAGGACGATGCCTATGCGTTCGTCTGGCAGGCCTATCACCAGCAGCATTCGCCCAAGCTGATCGCCAACGCCCGCCCGCACAAAGTCTCCTGGACCGGTAAGCCCGTCACGCTCGACGGCACCCGCTCGTGGAGCATACTTGGACCTGACGGCATCAAAAAATACGAATGGACGTTGTCCGACGGCACGACGGCCAGCGGGCCCACGACCACGGTCACCTACGACCGCGCCGGCTCCTATTGCGAGATCCTCAAAATTACCGACAGCCAGGGCCGCGTCGACTACGATTTCGCCAATGTTGCCGTCTCCGATCCTCGCCACCCCGAGCAGAAGCGACCCGGACTCCACGCCGCCTATTGGCCCACGTTTGGCATCCAGCCCGGCGATCCGATCACCTTCAAAGCCCGCGCGTTTGGCGTCAAGCCCGACGAGGGCCGCGAGAGCTGGGACTTCGGCGATGGCACCCCGTCGACAAACACCCAGTCGGACGGTAACCAACACCCGCACAATAAAAAGGGCTATGCCAAGACGAGCCATGCCTACGAGAAACCGGGGCACTATCTGGTAAAGGTTACCCGAACCAACAAACGTGGCGAAACGGCCGTCGCGAGGTTGCAGGTCCGTGTTGGGGAGGAGTAACGGTTATCTTTGCAAATGTTATCCTAGTTGGAGTAGGACAGTGCAGGAAGAAATTAATCCTTACCAGAGTCCCCCGGAGTATGATCCTCTGGACTGTAATGATCTAGAATCAGTCCATGACACTAGCGATCTATCTGCAATACGCTTTCAGTCGGGCCACACCAGAGCAGTTTGGGCGATTCGCTTTTTATGGCTGGTTATTGCCGTTAAGGTTATCACTGGAATTTCTGTCTTATTCGAGATCCTTTTGCTTTCGAATTTCGAATCCGGCAACGATTGGCAGACAATGGCCGAATTCAGCGATATGTGCCAAAGGGCTATTGTGCTTTTGTTGTTAGCCTCCTTTTTGGCTTCGGCAATCTCTTTTATCATGTGGTTTCATAGGGCCGCGAAAAATCTGCCTGCACTGGGCTCGCGGTGCACGAAATACTCGCCGGGCTGGACCATCGGCGCATGGTTTGTTCCAATTTTGAATCTATTCAGACCGTATCAAATAATGGTGGAAGTATGGCACGGCAGTTCTCCCGACCTCGAGCGGGAGAGATCGGCCCTGGCCCGAATCGATCGAGGCTCGCACGTGCTGGTCGGATGGTGGTGGGCTGCTTGGATCACTATGAGCATCATTAACCAAATCTCATCACGATTATCCGCCGATGTAGAATCTCTCGAAGCTGCAATCACCGCCGATTATTTTGCGATTATTGTAAACGTTGTCGCAATTCCTGCCGCATTACTGGCGATCTTTGTGATTAAAACAATAGATAGCTACCAAGAGCTACGCTACAAGAAACTGCTGAACTTGAGCGAAGAAGATCGAGAGGAGCAGCCTTGGATGTGAAAGATATAAGCATGGTAGGGTGCGTTCGCAACGCACCGTAACTTGAGAAATTACCGCCCCTACTTAGCGATATACTTATCATACCGCCCGATCATCTCCTCCTCGGACTCTTTCAGCACAACAACCAACCGCGATTGCACTTGGGCCGTCTCTTCCTTTTTCAGGTCCTGCCCGAAGAGTGAAAGGTACGTCGAGTGATGCCCGGCCACATTATCCGGCGGGGTTTTATTGTAGGGCATGGCCACCGCGAAACAGTCGCTGGGCGGGGCCATCACGAGCGCGGCGACGCCGGAAGTGGGATCGCGTTGTACGCCCAACGGCCCGGCCAGCCAGCGGGTCACCGACCAGTGGACCGGGCTGGGTGGTACGTCCCAACGGCGGTCGAATATCATTTGTACTGCCTTGCGATCGCGCGGGAAGATCAGGTACGTGCCTTCCACCAAGGGGTTGCAATCGACCGCAAGCAACTTTGCTTGCCCGCTTGCGTGACGGCTCGCTTTAACGTAGGCCGCCGTTTGGAAGTTGCCGGAAAAGTACGACGACAAATAGATCTCGAATTGCGGCAGATCACGTCGGGCAACCACCGTGGTTTCCAAGTCCAGAGTATCGGCCGCGCTGAAGCGGTAAACCGCGCTGAGCTCGACCGGCAAATCGTCCGATGGCAACCAGCGGACCTCGACCGCGCCGTCGGGCAAAAGCTTGGCCCTGGTCGGCATGCGACGTAGATCCTCGCCGTGACGCGTATCGCTGGAAAACATGCGATAATAACTAAAAATACCAACCGTGGGCCCACCGCGAGCCAATTCGACACCGCTGGGCACATGCACCAACGACGCGATGCCCTGACCTTTGCCGTCCAGACGCAACGTGCCGCGGAGCGTGCCCGTGTCGAAATCGAAACAATCTTCGTTTCCCGGTGTTTGCGATGGCGTAAATTTCAAATCGGCCGATTCGGCAGGCGTCGCGAGCAACAGCGACAGGGCAAGAAACAGGGCGATTTTTGAGGTGATATCTGAGGTAAGGCGGGTGGTCATGATGTTTTTTCCTGGTCGTGGGCTAATTGCTGGTTTTAAATTTGGAAACCAAGCCACGCAACTCGGCGGCGTGCGTGCCGAGTTCTTGACTGCTGGATGCCATTTCTTCGCTTCCGGCGGCCGATTGCTCGGCGACCTCGGCGATGCCGCGGATCGAACACGACACCTCGGTAGCATTCGTTGCTTGTTCGGTGGTGGTTGCGGCGATTTCCGCGATCTTGACGGCCGTGCTCTCGACGCCTTCGATGATCTGCTTAAGTGCTTTTCCGGTTTCGTCGCTGAGTTCGGCGCCCTTGGCCACCTGTTCGGTCGATTCCTTGATAAGCCCGGAGATTTCGTTGGCGGCCTGGTTCGAACGTTCAGCCAATTTGCGGACTTCGTCGGCCACCACGGCGAACCCCATGCCATGTTCGCCCGCCCGCGCGGCTTCGATGGCGGCGTTCAACGCCAAAAGGTTCGTCTGGCGGGCGATTTCGGAAACCACCTGGATGGTCTCGCTAATCTGATTGGAGCTGTTACGAATCAGTTCCATGGCGTCGATCGATTTCTGCACAGCCGAGCCGCCTTGTTCGGCCTGTTGGCTGGTTTCCTTGGCCATGGCGTCGGCCTGGCGTGCGTTTTCCGTAACGGCTTTAATGGAACTGGTTAGCTGTTCGATAGTGGCGCTCATTTGCTCGACGCTGGAACTCTGCGTTTGCGACCCGCTGGCCAGCGTTTGCGAGCTTTCGGAGATAACCCTCGAACCCTCGTTGAAATGGGCCGCGCTTTCGGTTACCCGGCCGATGACATCGGAGAGATCGGTGAGCATCTGCTTGATGCTGGCAGCCAAATTGTCGATTGGCTCTTCTCCTTCGACGTTAACTTGATGCGTCAGATCGCCTTCGGCGGCGGCTTCCACAACGGTCAGCAGACTATTGATTTTACGCTGCAGCTCTTCTGCTCGTTGCCGTTCTTCCTCGGCTTGTTGACGTTCTCTGACGGCTCGCTCTTGCTGTTGCAGGCGTTCTTGCTCGGCCAGTTCTTTTTCGCGACGGCTCTCGTCCTCCAGACGCTGCCGCTGAGCTTCGGCCTGGCGGCGTTCTTCTGCGGCCTGCTGTTGGGCGATTATTTCACGCTCGGCGGAGTCTTTAACCTCTTGCATCGCGGCGGCCACTGCGTCGATAGACACGTTGAGCGATGCGGCCATGTGGCCAAGTTCGTCCTTAGTATCGACCTGGGCTTTTTGGGTATAATCGCCGCTGGCCACGGCATCCAACACGCCGGCGACTTCCTTGACGGGCTTGACGATCAGGCCGGCGATGAAATTGGCGATGCCTACGATTACCACCACCGAGACGAGCGCGATCAGCAGCCACTGATTCATGGCGAATTCCTTGCCGGCCAGTGCCTCGCTGGCAGAATCCGTATCGACACAATATTTTTCAAGCGTACCGGCGCGATTGCTCACGATCTGGTTGACTGTGTCCTGTGGCATTTGCAGAGCCACAATCAGTTCGACATGGCCCTTTTGGTCGAGCACCGGCTGGGCAATGAACGAGGCCGGAACGCCGTTGCTGGGAGCGTAGGGCACGAAGTCGGCAAAACCGAAACTCTTGCTCTTCAGGACGTCGCGCACCAGTGCCCCGAGATTCGAATCCTTGTATTTCCCATCCACGAGGTTGCTTTGATAGTCCGCTTCGTGGCAGACGGAATAAAAGCAATACCCTTCGGGGTTGATTAACAGCAGGTCGTAGTATCCATACTTGTTATTGAACTTGGTCAGCAAATCTTCTGTTGATCTTTCAGCAGTGATGGCCAATACCTCTTCCATGGCCATACTGGTGATGCATGCCCAGTTCAATCCGGGCACGTCGACAGGGCTGTAAATCACTAGCTGCGGAGATGCGGAGCTGCCTCCTTTACTACGGCGACCTTGTTCGCCGCCTAGTGCCTTGTCGATATCGGTCCCCTTTATGGGCTGGCAGATCTTGCCATCTTTTACAGTCCGGTCACTACGATATGATGATTGGCCATCGACCTGACCGACGAGATATGTTTCGCCCTTCCGGCCCAAACCGGCGCGGGCTTGCACAATTTTATTGATGGGTTCGGTGGGTAGTTGCAGAGCGAAGTAGCCCAGATGCTTGCCTGCTTTGTTGTGGATTTTTGCCACTGCGAAACTGGCGAAGTCACCGTTGCTAGGTGCATAGGGCAGGAAGTCGCCGATTACAATGCGGCTGTTATCGAGTTCACTTGCCTTTGCAAGGGCCTTGCCCAACGATGAGTCTTTCAGGTTGCTGTTGCGGATGTCCATGCCCAGGTCCGATTTGCGGCAAACCGAATATACGATTCGCCCGTCGTTGTCGATTAGAAACAGGTCGTACCAACCGGTATTCTTGACCACTTGCTTAAATCGAGCATCACACTTCTGGGCGATTTGTTCCCACTGCCCATCGCCGACTTTCCCGTCGCTTGAGGCAAGCAATTTGTTGAACTCATTTATAACTGCCACCGTGTAAGGATCGTCTTTAACGTTGCGTAATGTATTGCAGGTATTTTTGAAAAAGGCTTCGATCTGTGCCGTTTTCAACTTTTGAACGGCGTCCAATCTTTTGAAGGCCTCTTCGCGCCGGGCCGCTACGTTCTGGGCCAAAATGTCCAGGTTGGTTTTGCAGTCGTCGAAATAGCCCTCAAGTTGTTCTCTTTTAAATTCACGCAAAGCCGCCTGTTGCGATGAGACTTGCTCTTGCAATGCGTCGGCCGATTGTTGTTGGGCGTCTTCACGTGCGTTTTTTGCGCCTAGATAAGAAAAGAACGAAGCGCAGGCTATGGGCATCATTCCCACCAACAGGAAGGATGAAATTAATTTGAATTTCAAACCGCGGTCGAAAAACTTCTTGCAGATACCCATGTAGCTATCCTCTCTTAAATAACGGGTTAACGCGCAAGACGAGCGCGATTTGCCCTACTACATGGGTATTGGCAGAAAAAATATTCAGGCTAACCGGAATTTATTACAGAAAATGATAAGGCAGGAAACTCTAGTAGGTTGTAATGACTTTTCGGGTGGCGCATTCATTTCATGAACGGTTACTTTTGCAAACTCAATATTTGCCCGTTTTTGCATGAGGCCCTCAAGAGCCATCAAGAAAAGAAAAGGCCCACGGGCAAACCCCGTGGGCGAATGATGATCAGAAAGAGGGGGGAGGGGTGCATCTTGCGATGCCAGCGATTAACCGGCTTCTTTTCGCTCGAATGGCGATTCGGCCGGAGTGGTGCCCACATGGGACTTGTCCCAATGGGGCGAAGGGATGATACTGGGGCGTGGGGCAGCCAAGGGGCCGACGGGGCCGGTGGACGAATTGTCCCACACATGGTTTTGGATTTTTAACAAAATTTGCTCGGCCAGGGCAATGGCGTCGCGTGCATGTGCGCCGGTCACGCGCGGTTGCCGCGGGGTGCGAATGCTATCGACAAAATCGCCTTGCTGCAAGGTCAGTGCGTCGACGCGATCGCTTTGCAGTTCCCGCATGGGCAGGTGTTCCTGCTGGAAGTTTTCCTTGTAATACTCGACCTGTTCGTTCGATAGCGAGTCGACATCGAACTGTCTGCACAAGAGCGCTTCGCTGGGCTCGACCACGGTGGTTTTCAACGCGCCGAAGTCGATGTTCGTGTAAGCCCGTCTGGACCAGACTTGCATCTGTCGGCCCGCCACCGGGCTGACGCGCGAGGCGTTCAGGTTGGCAACGCAACCCGACTGAAAATGCAGGCGCGCGTTGGCAACGTCCTCGTGTCCGCCCAGGACTGAAAGGCCCATGGCTTCGACGCGTCGCACGGGTGATTTTACCATCGAGAGAACGAGATCGATGTCGTGTATCATCAGATCCAGCACGACGCCGATATCCGTGCTGCGGAAGGTGAAACCTCCGGCGCGGGTGGCTTCGATGTATTTTGGCTCGGACACATAGGGCGAAGCCGAGGCCAGGGCCGGACTGAACTGTTCGACATGCCCGACTTGCAGAATAACACCGTTTCGCTGGGCCGCATCGACCAGCTCGTCGGCCTCTGCGAACGTCGAGCAGAGCGGTTTTTCAACCAGCAGATGCACGCCCCGTTCGACCAGATCCATTGCCAAACGATGATGATAACGCGTGGGCGAGGCTATTATCGCGGCGTCG
>CAZISU010000132.1:0-9825 GCA_964541935.1 uncultured Planctomycetaceae bacterium
TGAGAAAGGCGCGGCGATCAATACTGAAGTTCTTGATGCCGAGTCACTACGAACACGCACCTACAACAATTACTACGATGCCGTCTACGGGGCGGTTTTGGCGACTTTCCGGCTCCGGCGGGCTGTTGGGGCTTTTTAGTGGTGGAAGGATCCAGCTAACGATATTTGAGCTTAGTTGTAAAAATTACAACAAAACGGCTGTTGAGAGGAATGGATACGTGAAATATATTACAAAGATCAGCGGTTTCTTGAAGGTTGTGCTCCCGGCTTTGGTGGGCATCGGTCTACTTGGATTGATAATCGCTTGGCTGGCTGGGATTTTTGTGGAAAAGATCCAGCCAAGCAAAACTGCCGAAATTCATCGAACATCATCGCCTGACTTCGCAGGTGAAATTGAGGAAGTTCATGAGGTTGTTAAAGCTGATTTTTCAGAGGCTGTCGGCACGCTCAAGGCGGCTACTCGAACCGAAATCTCAGCCCGGATCATGGCACCCATTACAGAGATCCGTGTCAAGGCCGGCAATGTAGTGCAGACGGGGCAACCACTGGTAATCCTAGATCGACGGAATGCGGAATCGCGACTAAATCAGGCGCAAGCTTCCTTCGAAGCAGCCGGAGCCTCGTTGGCCCAGGCAGAAAAGGACTTCCAACGCGATTCTGAAATGCATAAAGAAAAGGTTATTGCTGAAAAACGGTTTGAACGGACCAAGATGGCACTTGACGTTGCCCGGGCCAATGTGAAGCAGGCCGAGCAGGTGGTGGCGGAAGCAAAAGTCAATTTGTCGTACACCGTAATCAATGCCCCCCAGAACGGAAAAATCATTGACCGCCTGGCCGAACCGGGAGACGTTGCCAGTCCGGGAGTTCCGCTTCTCGTCTTGTACGATCCTACTTCCTTGCGGCTGGAAGTCCCCGTTATGGAAGATCTGGCTATGACGCTCAAGATCGGGGATGTACTTCAAGTCCATATCGACGCGTCGAATCGAGATGTCGAGGCTGTTGTAGACGAGATCGTTCCGCAAGCAAAAGCCGCAAGCCGCTCCTTCCTGGTGAAGGTCGCCTTGCGTCGCTCAGACGATCTCTATGAGGGAATGTTTGGTCGACTGCGCATTCCTGTCGGCACGCGGCGTCATCTCTGCCTGGCAACCGCGGCCATCCAAACCATCGGACAGCTACAGTTTGTGGACGTGGTTAAGGCGAGTGGAACTCTCGAACGGCGGTTCATCACGATAGGCCAGGCAGGGATACCGGGAAGAGTGGAAGTCCTCAGTGGCTTGGAGCCGGGTGATCGCGTTGTTTTACATCCTGAGAGCCCACGCTCGCATTAGGCCATTCGTTGCACTTGGGACGATGGTAGCTTATCAGCGACAGTCCGGAAATGGAATTGCAGAATTATGATTGCAGAAAACGAAAAGACACCCTTTCTCACTCGCATTGTTGAAGTCTTTCTGCGCGGTGACGTTGCCATTATGTTGACGGTCATTTCTTTGGCCTTGGGAGCTGCCGCCTTGTGGCTGACTCCCCGCGAGGAAGAACCGCAAATCGTTGTTCCCATAGCGGACGTGATGGTATCCGCTCCCGGGTTGTCTGCCGAAGAAGTGGAGCGGAAAGTTACGATTCGTTTAGAGAAGCTACTCTATCAGATCGATGGTGTCGAATACGTTTACTCGATGTCTCGCCCCGGCCAGGCCATAGTGACGGTGCGATTCTACGTGGGTGAAGACCGTGAAGATTCGCTCGTCAAGCTGTACAATAAAATCCATTCCAACGTCGACCAAATCCCACCAGCGGTGGCCAGCTGGGTAGTCAAACCAGTTGAAGTGGACGACGTACCGATTGTCAATGTCACGCTCTGGTCCGAGCGAACCAACCTCTATGGCGACTATCAACTGCGACGGATGGCGGAAGAAATCCAGAACGAGCTACAGGCGATCCGCAACACGAACCGCGTCTGGGTAATTGGCGGAAGGGCCCGAAAAATCCGAGTGGAGCTAGATCCCGTGCGGCTAGCATCGCGACACACTTCCGCATTGCAGGTTGTGGAGGCGATGCGAGCCAGCAACGTCCAAAGTCGTGCCGGAACTTATGATCAGCAGAACCGACAGCTGGTAGTCGATGCCGGCCCTTTCGTGCGAGATGCCCGGGAACTCCAGGATCTGGTAATCAATCTTTTCGAGAACCGCCCAGTCTACCTCAAGGACGTCGCCACGATTATCGACGGTCCCGAGGAAACTGAGACATACACATGGATGGGGTTCGGGCCTGCCGCCAAGAATCCGTACAGCCCAAAGGATGCGTCAACAGGGGATGGGGAGGCCGGAGACGGGGAAGGCAACGCGGTACAAACCGGAGAGTTTTTTCCATCCGTTCATATCGCCGTTGCAAAACAGAAAGGCAGCAACGCGGTGTGGGTTGCCGACGCCGTTGAACGTCGAATGAGCGAGTTGGCACGCACTCATCTTCCCGAAGGTGTGCACTTTCGCATCACGCGAGACTATGGAGAAACGGCTAATGAGAAGGTCAACGAACTCGTCGAGAGTCTAGTTATTGCGGTAATCGCCGTCATCGGGTTGATTGGCCTGATCATCGGCTGGCGAGCGGCTCTAGTGATCGCATTGGCCATTCCGGTGTGCTACAGCATTACGTTGTTCATCAATCTTCTGGCGGGCTACACGATCAATCGCGTAACCCTTTTTGCGTTGATTTTATCATTGGGCCTGTTGGTCGATGATCCCATCACCGACGTGGAGAACATAGTTCGTTACTTTACCATGCGGATCTTCCCGCCAAGGAAGTCCGTGCTTCGGGCAATTCAAGAGGTTCGGCCTGCGCTTATTCTTTCCACGCTAGCAATTATCGCGAGCTTTCTGCCATTGATGTTCATCACGGGCATGATGGGCCCTTACATGGCACCGATGGCACTCAACGTACCGTTGACAGTTGTGGTATCGACCATCGTGGCGTTTTTAATTACTCCATGGGTGGCTATGGTGGCTCTCAGGAAGATATACGACAGTCCTACTGACGATAAACCATTTGATCTTACGAAACGCCCCGCTTACCGACTAAGCCGAGCCGTGCTCGGACCGATCCTGCGGCATCGCTGGCTTTCGTGGCTGACCTTGGCAAGTGTTGCCCTACTCCTGGTTGGCGCGATGGCACTGCCGGCGCTTCGCGTGGTGCCGCTCAAGATGTTGCCTTATGATAACAAGGACGAGTTTCAGGTCGTGGTTGACATGCCTGAAGGCACAACGCTGCAGCAAACGGACGCCGTGACTAGGCAACTCGCCGAGTATCTCGCCGGGGTGCCCGAGGTCGTTGATTTCCAACTCTACACCGGGCTGGCCTCCCCAATGGATTTCAACGGAATGGTCCGCCATTATTTTCTCCGGCAGGGGGCCAATGTCGCGGACATCCGCGTCAATTTGGCGCCCAAGGACGAACGCGCGCAACAGTCGCATGCCATGCTGTTGCGAATTCGTAGCGACTTGACCAAACTCGCCCGCCAGTCCGGTGCCAATATCAAGCTTGTCGAAGTGCCGCCCGGCCCTCCCGTAATTGCGTCGGTCACCGCGGAAGTCTACGGACCTGAAGGCGCGGATTATCAAAAACTGATTGCCGCGGCGGAGAAGGTTGAGGAACGCATGCGACGCGAACCGGGTATCGTGGACGTGGACATCAGCGCGGAGGCAGACCAGCAGCGGTTGCTATTCGTCACGGACAAGCCGAAGGCCGCACTTTCGGGAGTCTCAACTAAGAACATAACCGAGACCCTGCACCTCGCGCTGGACGGGGTGTCAACTACGGTCATCGAGCGACCTGGCGAGGTAAACCCGCTCTGGGTAGACTTGCGGCTACCTCGTTCCATCCGTTCAGCCACGGATGATCTCGAAGAACTTTATGTAGTTGGCCTGCAAGGTCAGTTGGTACAGCTTGGAGCCCTAGGGCAATTCGTCGAAGATACCGAGTCGAAGACCATCTATCGCAAGAACTTGCGGCGGGTGGTCTACGTCTTCGGCGAGGTCGGGGGGAGACCGCCCGCGGATGCCATCATCGACATGCAACTTGACCGCGGCGAAGACGGCAGCACTCCCCAACCTGCCGTCAGTGTCCGTCCCGCCGAGAAGCGGACCTGGATTACTCCCGGGGGTGGTGATCCCTGGGCGATGCCGGCCGGCTACTCTGTCGTCTGGGCCGGCGAAGGTGAATGGAAAATCACACTTGAAGTCTTCCGCGATATGGGGTTGGCATTTGCTGCTGCTTTACTGGGGATCTTTATCATTCTCATGTTCCAAACCGGTTCAAGGCTCTTGCCGATCGTCATCATGCTGGCAATCCCCTTGACTATGATCGGAATCATGCCGGGATTCTGGCTGCTGAACGTGATCGTCGACCGGCCGGTCGGGCCGTTGGGTGAAGAACTGCACTTGTGGCAAAACGCCTATCCCAATCCCGTCTTCTTCACTGCCACGGCCATGATCGGCATGATTGCTCTTGCAGGCATCGTAGTTCGTAATTCCGTCGTTCTGGTCGACTTTATTCACCATGCACAAGCAGACGGAATGTCCCTTCGGGAGGCCGTAATTCGCAGTGTCGCCGTTCGCACTCGGCCGATCCTTGCGACGGCGGGAACAACCTTGATTGGCAACTGGGTTATCACGCTGGACCCCATATTCTCCGGTTTGGCTTGGGCAATCATTTTTGGTATATTGACTTCCACCGTCTTCACGCTGCTGGTCATTCCCGTCGTCTATTGGCTTCTGTATGGGGGCGCGGAGCGAGCACAGTGAGGCAGTCATGTAGTCCTAGCCTTGACCAAGAGGAGGAAATATGCGCGACCAACGCAGTATATGGCCAGTATGGATGAACGACTTGCTGAGAATGGTTCTGAAACCCGTGAACGGTTGCATTAGGAAGGGAGTTATCACATGAGACACGATTGGGTGGAGATAGGCTTCCCAAATAGGGCCTTCCTCCCTGTTTGGGGCCTATCATCTCATGAAATCGCTTGAAAGCAAGGGGAAAACACGGCAAGAAGTGATGAGTGCGCTCATGGAGCAGTTTGGTGAAAAAAACCCGGACGTGAATGTTGTGCCCCAGGGCAGGAAGAACAAACAACCTATAGCGTGAAAGCGTTGAACCCAATGAGGAGGATTACCATGTTTTGTTTTCAATGTCAGGAGACGGCCAAGAATTGCGGCTGCACCGTCAGGGGCGTCTGCGGCAAACCGGAAGAGACTGCCAACCTGCAGGATCTCTTGATCCACGTGCTGAAAGGGATTGCCGTCTACGGCGACCGACTGAAAGAGTTCGATATTGTGGATAAGGAGACCGGCCTGTTTGTAGTCCGGGGCCTATTTACAACTATCACCAATGCGAACTGGGACGATGCTCGGTTCGTGGCTATGATCAGTGAGAGCCTCAAACGCCGGAACCAGCTTCGGGATAAGTTCTTGGCCGTTTATAAGCAAAAGAACGGGAGGGATTTTGACGAACCCTTGCATGATGCCGCAACTTGGTTTGTGGATGATGTGTCCACGTTTGCGGAAAAGGCCAAGTCCGTCGGCGTTCTGGCAACCGAAAACGAAGACGTCCGGTCCCTGCGGGAGCTTCTCGTCATCGGTCTGAAGGGGATTGCCGCCTATGCGGATCACGCCGCCATCCTCGGGTTTGAAAAGGACGAGATCTACGGCTTCATCATGGAAGCCCTGGCTTCCACCACCAAGGACTTGCCGGTGGACGAGATGATCGCCCTGGTCATGAAAGCCGGAGAAGTGTCGGTCAACACAATGGCCTTGCTGGACGAGGCCAATACCTCCGCCTACGGTCATCCGGAAATCACCGAGGTAAATATAGGCGTTCGCAATAATCCGGCCATTTTGATTAGCGGCCATGATCTAAAGGACATGGAAGAACTGCTAAAACAAACGAAAGGCACTGGTGTCGATGTATATACGCACGGTGAAATGCTTCCGGCCAACAGCTATCCGGCTTTCAAAAAATACAATCATTTCGTAGGCAACTACGGCGGCGCTTGGTGGGAACAAACCAAAGAATTCGAATCGTTCAACGGGCCAATCTTGCTGACTACCAACTGTCTTGTTCCATTGAAAAAGAACAACACCTATAAGGACAGGCTTTTCACTACCGGGGTGGTGGGTTATACCGGAGCCAAACATGTTCCCAACAGGGTTAAGGGCGGGGCCAAGGATTTTTCTGAAATCATTGAACTGGCAAGGAAATGCGAGCCGCCTGTTGAGATCGAAACGGGCACGATTGTCGGCGGATTCGCCCACAACCAGATCCTGGCGTTGGCGGACAAGGTGGTCGACGCGGTCAAGTCCGGGGCCATCAAACGCTTTGTCGTGATGGCCGGTTGCGATGGCCGTCAGAAGGCTAGAAGCTACTATACGGAAGTGGCACAGGCCTTACCCAAAGACACGGTGATCCTCACGGCTGGCTGCGCGAAATACCGCTACAACAAACTCCCCCTCGGAGACATTGGCGGGATTCCGAGGGTGCTCGATGCAGGTCAATGCAACGATTCATATTCCCTTGCCCTTGTTGCCCTGAAGCTGAAAGAGGTCTTCGGTCTTGCCGACATCAATGAATTGCCGATCTCATACGACATCGCCTGGTACGAGCAGAAGGCTGTTGCGGTTCTGCTTGCGCTTCTATTTCTCGGCGTCAAGGGCATCCGCCTCGGACCAACCCTGCCGGGTTTCCTTTCCCCGAACGTGGTCAAAGTCCTGGTGGAGAAGTTCGACATCAAGCCGATCGGCACGGTTCGGGAGGATATTGAATCGATGATGGCCGGGAAGTAATGTCGTATGTCACGAGATGCAGATGGCGGAAAGCAAGTCACAGAAGCGTAAAGCCTGAGTTATGAGAATTCGGTCGGTACATCCATGATTTACTTTTACGTTACCACGGCCGCCGCGTTGTTGATCTCCTTGATGACAAGCCGCGCGAAAACGATTGCGGCACTAAACCTGGCGGCCAAGCGTCTCCTCGGCATCCTGCCTGCATTTGCGGCGATAATGGTCTTGTTTAGTGTGACGATTACCTTGTTGCCGCGGGAGGTAGTGGCCGAATTGATCGGTCGAGAGAGCGGCTGGCTGGGCGTTGTGATTGCTGCCGGTGTTGGTTCCATCGTGTTCATGCCCGGGTTCATCGCCTTTCCGCTCAGCGGCGCGCTCTTGGAGCAAGGGATTCCCTACATGGTGCTTGCTGCTTTCACGACAACGCTGATGATGGTGGGGGTCTTGACTTATCCGCTGGAGCGCAAGTATTTCGGTCGCTCTGTAACGCTGCTTCGCAACGCCATCAGCCTACTGATTGCTTTGGTCGCGGCCATGGCAATCGGCTTGTTATTCGGAGAATGGGGGCAATGACAGAAAAGACCAAACAATTCATACTGCTTTTGTTAACCGTTGGTTTCGGTGTGTTTGTAGCAGCTTCGTTCTCAGTTGACTTCGAACCCGGCCAACAAATGGGACGAACGTTCGGGTCCACGGTGCTGACATTTCTTGGCCTGCTGCCTTGCGCATTTCTATTGATCGCTCTATTCGATGTCTGGGTGAAACGCGAAACTATCGAAAGGCACCTCGGTCACGGTTCGGGGCTACGGGCATATGGGTGGATCATGCTGCTCGCGGGCATGACCGTGGGCGGGTTGTATCTCGCCTTTCCGGTGGCATGCTCCCTGGCGAAGAAAGGAGCCCGACTCGGCATTGTCTTTGCCTACGTGAACTTCGCCGGCGTCTGCCGGATTCCTATGATCACGTTCGAGTCCTCCGTAATGGGTTGGAAATTCACGGCCATCCGCATGGCCGCATCTATCCCCCTGGTTGTACTGGCATCTGAACTGCTCGGCAGATGCCTTGAACACCGAAGATATGTGGTCAAGCAATAATTGTCCCCGGCTTCCGCAATGTGCCTCCACTGCATGAATATCGCTCGCGTCTAAAATATGCCATTGACTGTATATTAAGCTGCTGTTATATTCAGCTTCCGATATCTTCTGGCCGATAAACCCTTCTGTGCAGGATCGGTTGGCATTGCTGGTCTGACGACAGACACAGCAAGTAGCCGGCACCACCGGAAGAGGGGATTTGGCCTATTCTGTCTATCAAGTTGACACCAATACTTCAGTTAAAATAGGGAATAAACTTTCATGTTAGCCTTCACGCTTGCTGCGGTTGTTCAAGTATCACTTCTGGGGGCACAAGATAGCAATTTTGACCGGGCATTTCGGCAGAGTATAGAAACGAAACGCCCCTTGGTTGTGCTCATCGGGGCGAAGTGGTGTCCGGCCTGTGTCAAAATGAAGAACTCGATTCTTCCCCAAGTGGACAGGGGCGGTGGATTGAACAACGTTGTTTTCACCTATGTGGATTTGGATCGGCAGCGAGAACTGGCTTCTAAGCTCAGCCGGACCAAGTCTATTCCGCAACTAATCCGCTTCGACAAAACCCAAACCGGCTGGAAAAGACAACTCCTCGTCGGAGCCAAGAGCCCGAAAAAAGTCCAGGAATTCATCAACGCCGGACTTGATCATGCGGATCAGCGCGACAAGACCGTAAGTTCGTCAAACAATAAGCAAGAGAATCAATACTCTCGCGCATATAACAAGTGTATCGCGTCGGGCCGCCCGATGGTCGTTTTGCTTGGTGCCCGCTGGTGTCCGGCCTGTGTGAAAATGAAGAACTCAATTATTCCACGAGTGGCGGAAGCCGGTGGGTTGAACAACGTGGAGTTCGCATACGTGGACTTCGATCGTCAACCGGAACTCGCTAAGCAACTCAGCCGCGGCAAGTCCATCCCACAACTGATCCGCTTGATAAAGACCGAAGGGGGCTGGAGCAGCCAGGTTATGGACGGAGCAAAAAGTCCCAGGGAAGTCCAGTCCTTTATTCAAAATGGTCTTTCCATCACGGCCCACCAAGAGAGCACCTCGCGTTCCGGCCGGGACAGGTCCACTGCGTCCAAGCAATCAGGGTGGGCCGGCATTTTCAATGTCATAAAACGTCCCCTTGCGAAACACACTCAAGGCAAAAATGTGCGCCGATGAACGAAGTGAACGAATTTCACCCCACCCTTTGTGTATTTGAGAGAGAAAGGAGATTTCCTATGTCTATTGTCTATGACCTGTCTGATGCAGATTTCAAATCGGAAGTTCTGCAATCCACTCGCCCCACGCTGGTGGACTTTTGGGCGTCTTGGTGCGGCCCCTGCCAGACAATTGGCCCGGTTCTCGACGAATTGGCGATCGAACGTGCTGACTCAATTAAAATCGGGAAAGTAAACGTTGACGATAGTCCCAGTGTTGCAGCCGCCTACGGAATTGATAGTATTCCGACTTTGCTGCTTTTCAAAGGAGGTGAGATTGTAAGCCGTATGGTCGGCCTGCAAGCGAAATCGGAGTTGGAACATGTACTCGATCTGGCCGTGGCCTGATTGGAATGTTTATAGGTTGCACAGTCATAAATGCGGTTTCGTCTGCTGGTATAATGACGGCAAAAACGCAATTTATTGTCATGCGAGGTATATGCCTCCGAGACACCGATCACTCAGCGGCTGCGTGCTGAAAAGTTGCTATCCTCGACATTTCATTAAACAGTTCGCAGTTGCCGGATCGGTGTTCACGGCACATGACAACCCGCTGGACCAAGAATCAGGATAATCGCTAAGCTGTCTTTGCGGAAACTTGAAAATATGGTTGATGATATATTCCATGCATGCTATCTTACATAAGTTACCTTCGTTCTCCTCTATACTACTAACCTCAAAGATCGTTAAGTTTTTGACAAAGTTATTAAGCGG
>CAZISU010000133.1:0-9793 GCA_964541935.1 uncultured Planctomycetaceae bacterium
CTATTGGGAGTAGGGTTTGATAGAGTCAAAAGACTTCGAAGATGGAAAAAGCAATTAGTTAACGGAGAAATATCATCCCTAAAAGGATTACATTAAAAGTGATATTGATAAGTAAAACCCATCGAAGAACCTTTTTTTCGATCCGCAAAGAGTTGGCGACCTGAAGTAAACAGCAAATATTGTCGCTCTTCAAACGTACTTTTGGAATATCCTGGTCGCAGGTAGCTTCTTTCATTGAGAGCTACCTGTTTTTTAATCAATGGATTGCGTGAAAATTCAGAGATGCGCCCCCGAATGCTCGTTCTGTCTTAAATAAAGTTATTTAATCGTAAGGGCTATCAGCCTGTTGATTGTAATGAATATTTAACCGGATCAGAACAATAATGAGTCGACCAAGGCAGGGGATCATTTCTAAAAGTGAAATCCAGAACGCTTTTGAAGGGCAGGATGGAAGACGCTTCCCCATCGTACTAACTGTCGAAGAGGCTGCTCAATTAATTCGTGTGCGTCCTAAGACCATTTACGAGTGGGTAAGCAAAGGCAACCTGGATAAAACGTTTATTAAACGTGGGAAGCGATTATTCTTCCTACGTAATAAACTGATCGACTTGATATTCAATGGGAAGGACTGGAAATCACATAGTTCTTGAGAGGAGATTCATGATGTTTTCTCAACCAATTGATCACCGGTTATGGTCGGTTAAAACCACAATGCTTTGATTCCATCCCAAAAGCATCCTTCAAGTGGTTTCGCAAACACACTTCTTATACTCCTGCATTCAATACATTGGAATGGCAGCTGATTTATAAAATACGATGCAGGTGGACTTAGAGGTCATATAGAGCGCTAGTCACTTCTTCTGACAATGTCTAATCTTTCAGAGTCCTGATAAGCCGCTACTGATTGATCTTCAAAATTCGACCGCTTTCCCTTTCATAAAGTCGGATAGCGGAAAGCTGGCTACCTTCGAGTACAGCCCTGTACTCTTCAGCACATTTCGATAAGAGAGTTAAGACTCTCAATACCTCGCATTTCATTTATGCAGACAAAGCAATAATCATGAGATGCGCCCCCGAACTCATTTTCATATCTGACTAGATTGATAAATCCTTCGTAAGGCAGCGTGCCTTGCTTTAAAGCAAATTGATTTTTCAGGAGTCAGAAATGACATGGATGGTCACATACAGAAGCCGTTCAATAGAGCCGTCAGTCCACCCGTATTCAACGTGCAGGAAGAAAACCTTCCCCTCATTCTTAAGCTGGAAGAAGTTGCCGCTTACTTCAATCGAAAGCCTAACACCATCTACGAATGGAAAGCAAAAGGCCTGCTGGATGAAGCATGCCGCAAACGCGGTAAACACCTCTTCTTCTGGCGCGACAAACTAATTGAATTCCAAATTAATAATAGAGAGGATTGAGAACAGAATGTCTCATAATGGTAAAATTAAAGTCGGGAACAAGATTACAATCTTCCCGCGTGGAAAAAAAGGAATCTACACTGCGGAGTTTTTTTATGATGGAGAGCACCGCAGGAAGAGTCTGAAAACCTGCAATAAGAAAATCGCCATCGATCGTGCGACGAAACTGGGAAACGAACTTTTGGATGGAACGTATCAAAAGTCGGATTCCGAGATCAGGATCGAAGACGCGATCGAGCGATACACCGAAAGTTTGACTACCGATGGCAGAGCACGGAAAACACTGGTCCGCTATCGGGGCGTCTTAACTAAACTGATGGAATTTTCTGAAAAGAAAAAGAAGCGTCTGCTCAGACAGATCACAGCATCACTCTTTGACCAGTTCCGGGCAGAACGTAGTTCGAAAGTCAGTGTAAGAACCCTGTATCACGAAGGGACAATCTGTAAAACTTTTCTGTACTGGTGTGTGAGCCGGGGATTACTGAAACAGAATCCTCTGGAGAAGGTTAAACTAAATAAACCTAAACCGCGGCTGCGCCCCTCACCGTCCTTGCAGGATGTTCAGAAGATTCTAATGGATTGTACTGAAGGACAGAAAATACTCTACGAAGCGCTGGCCTATACCGGAATGCGGAGTGGTGAGTTGAGGACCCTGCGGAAAGAAGACGTGGATCTGAAACAGAACTGGATTCATGTGGTTTCCAGGGATGATGCTGAACGGACTAAAACCGGAGAGTCTCGGAAAATCCCCATTCACCCTGAGCTCCGCACGCTGCTGGAAAAACGGTCTGCAGCCCCAGGTCCCTGGTACTTCACAGCAGAACCCAGCAATAAGTTTCCCGCTGGTGACCACTGGATCAATCCCAAGAAGCTGAATGAACGATTCCTGGGAGTGGCAGAACGCGTGGGGCTGCCCATAGGGCGGGATGCTTTGGGGTACACCCTGCATTCGCTACGGCACTTTTTTGAAACGCACTGCGTGAACCAGGGCATCCCACAGCGTGTGATCGACACCTGGATGGGGCATCAGTCCGACCGGTCCATGGCGGCTGTTTACTACCACCTGTCTGATGAAGACTCTCAGGCCTTCATACAGCAGGTGGACTTTACTTTACCTTCGACCGAATCAGATGACTGATTCGAGGCTGAGTAGATTTTCAGGACAGGGAATCGGGGCAGGTGTTCTGCTTCAAGTTCCCTGTCTGTTTTAGTTCTTAGGACGAATAGGAGAACTTTTCTATGTATAGTTTGAGATTCATTTCAAAACTATTGGCAGGCTCTATCGGAGCGATCTTTTTACTGGCCCTGTTACTGTATGGGACCACAAATCAGGAGTTTCTGAACAGGGACAAAAACGGGACAAGTGGGGGGGCACAAAAAAACAATGGTTCGCAAACCACTTATTTAAAAGAGGTTACGAGCCATTGCTCTTTGGATGCGGAGAGAGGGGGACTCTCCGCATTGGTGGTTTCAAACCTGATTTCAACGCGACAAAAATAAACCTAATGGTGCGTAACTCATTGAAAATAAAACAGTTGCTTACTTCGATGTTGATATCGGTTCTGCAACCACACACTTCATTCGGATGTTTGGTGTTTGCACCAATTGTGCACCAGCGGTGCACCAACCGAATTTAAACATTCTGACCACCTTCAGATAATGTATCTTGTACTGGATCAGAGCAACTCTGACAAGTATTTTTTTTCGATATTTTAAGTTGTTCTGTGCGGGTCTTAATCGCTTCCAGCAGTGGGCTGATCTTGTTGTAATACTTTACGATCTCCTGCTCAGGATTCAGACCAGTATAGTCATTCATAATATCTTTCACGGTGTGTTCCGTCAGGTACCGTAAATCTAAAAATGACACCCCTGCCTCTTTCATCTCCTGTGTAATGGAGCCGCGGAGGTCATAAGGCCTGATCGACTCATCTTTCCCAATCAATTTTCGTACTTGTTTTCCAACATAGGTACTGGTGATGCCACCTGACTTTTTCAAGAGATTACGAACTACATTTTTCCGGTCCTGTCCATTCTGTACTGACCCTTTCGGTGCATTCAATAATTCATTCTGAAACTGTTGTTCTAACTCAGAGGTTGAGTGAAACACATTTTTTAAAGAAGATTTTCCTTGACATATTTTTCGGTTCAGGAAAAGAGGCCCTTCGACTCGCTCTCCTTTAGAAATTCGTAATAAAGGCATCAGCTCATCCGGCACAGGAATTTTAACATCAACTTTTCCTTTGTTGAAATCTGATCCACCAAATCGACTACCAAAATAAATCTGCTTAGTTTCAAAGTCCACATCGCTGATGATGAGCCCAGAGACATCTTCAAATCGAATGGGGATTACTAACAGTATGCAAAGTGATTTGAATTGCCAGTCATCCATGGAATTTAATAGCTCAATCCTTCGCTTAAGTGGAAATTTACACTTGCGAAGCGGATCTTTGGATGATGATTTACTGACAAGGTCATGGGAAATAGGATTTATAAAATCGGGTGGAAGATTACGCACTTCAGCTCTACCAGCCCATTTGAAAGCCATTCTTATTGTTTCCACGCAGTTTTCAATATGCCTTATGGACATCGATTTAGTAGGAGCATTTGCACTACCGTTTCTAGTTATCTTACGGTTGAACAGAAATTCAAGTAGTTCAAGAGCAAAGTCTCTATCGACTGTTTGTGCCATGGGCCATTTTTTAAGTGATTGAGCAGATTCCGCAAAATCCAGTATTGGGGCTAGTCGATTTAAATAGGTTCTGGCAGTACTTTCTCCCCGGCTTTTACGCTTCTCAATCAGAAAATTATTACAAAGCTCGCGAAGAGTCAGATTGGGGATTCTCTTTGTTTTTAATATCTGCTTTCGCGCATCGCTCGGATGCACAAACGATCCCGATTCAAGCTTATGCAACAGATGTATCAGCTTTGATTTGGCTTCCTGTGGATCTGCTCCGAGCGTTTCTCCAAATGCCCTTCTTTCATAGCGGCCGCGCGCTAGTTTTTTGCCATTTCGTTCCCATATATGGACGTTGACTCCGATACTTGTCTCATGCGTATGGCCTCCCATTAGTTCCGCAGGGACCATTTTACGCTCATCGGACTGAGACTTTTGAATGGTCTCGCCGGGGTTGTCAGGAGAATTTATTATCTGACTTTCGTCAGTTTCGTGCGTCGTGTTACGATCACTCTGTTTATAAGTATGCATCAAAATCACCGGATAATTAAAAAGGAATTACTTGATCCGGTAAAATTATCGCAAGCACATGGAATACGATCGAGGGAAACGTTTTGGAATTCGTTTCCCTCATTTTGATGCTTATAGGGTTCTGTGATTATGAAAACTGATTAAACTATTAGATTCAGATCTTTTTCCTTTATACTTTAGCAGTTTAGTCAAAGGAGATATTACGTGGCTAAAAATTCTTTTGGGCCAGTAGAAAAAAATTTAGCCTGGAGTGAGTTGAAAAAACGCTATCCTAACCAGCCTTGCTTAGATGATGATACCGTTTACTCTTTACCAACTGGCCTCATAAAATCTATAAAAAAACATCTACCTAATCTCTGGTCTAAGGAAGAGTTCCAGTTTGAGAATGATCTGAATGAGATTGCTGGTATGGGACTTTTCTTAAAACAGCCTTTTTGGTATCCCCTGCTAAAAGAATATTTCCCTCCATCCAACGAAGACGCACGCCACTTTAAGGATGATCAAGCAAGGATCGATCAAAAAATTCGTTTAACGATTGAAGAGGACATGAGACGCTATGGTTGCTCTGAGCTCATGATCAAAAGATATTTTGAGGAGGAGAAGAGGTATAAGCTACAAGCTCAGGAACGGCAAATGGGTTACGCGGGCTGGTTGGTAACAAGCCCCGAGTTTCAGATTTGCAAGGCGGAGTTTGTATGTGAGTGGTGGGAGCAGATTCAACAACGAGGTGAGTTCCCCAGTGTCCCTCCTATGAAGATGCTTGGAGACTCGACTCCGATTCCCAAAAGTCAAAGACCGTTTTATGCAGACTACACACGGTTTTATTACGACTGGAGCTTGGAGACATTAACTACCCCTCATCTACCATTACCCATGCATTCGAATCCAGTTGGGTATTCTCAGTATAGCCAGGATGTTTTCGCTGGATCTGGAGTCACTCTTTTCGTTCCCTGGTATCTTCTCGCTGATCAAGATCTGAAGCTACATGAAATAGTAAAACACCAGCTTTCTTATGGACATAAAAAACATCTTAATGGTTGGTTAGACAAAAACAGCAAGGATAGACAGAAATGGGGTTACCAAAGATTTGCGACAATGTTGAATATGTTTATTTTCCTAGAATGTGGTTTGTATGCCAGATACAAAGGACCCCTAAACCGGAAGGTTAAGAAAATTGACGAGGCGTTTGCAGAATTTCTGGAAGGGAAAGCGCTCGATGGTGCTGTGTTGGATCGAAAATTAGAGAGCACCAGAAAAATCAGACAAGAATTTAATCGCAGATTGCATAAATGTGAGAATGCAGTCGATTCATGGAGTCTGTCAATTGAATCATAGTATTTGACTACGCGTACGACGGAACAAATGGCGCGACTGAATAGAGTCCGCAACAAAGTATTCTGATACATCGCGATCCAATAATAGCTAACATTCTCTATCATGTATATTATGACACGTTTTTGGTCATAATTTAGGTAATACTGAATGCCAATATTGATTCACATATTTGCCACCATGCTTTTTATGCAATATGACGCGAAATGCCTGATAATTTAGCGCTCGCAACCAAAACCTCGTAAATGTGGTCTCAAAACTGATCTGTTCGGTCTCCCTATTTCGTCCACAAACAACCTCAATGCTAAAGAGGAAGTCATGGGCAGGACACAGGGACACTCTGCGCGGTGCCCGCGTGAAGAACCCACTCAACGACTGTCCTGGACCGAATTCTGGTCGAGGGAGCCAAGACATGGGAATCGTGGCAACAAAAACGAAGGAAATTCATGCCGCGATTGCTTAGGAGGGACGAATTGTTAAAGTGGGTGTTCATTCCGAGCTTGGATCGGTTCCAGGCTCAAGTCATCTGGGAAATGTCCGCTGAAAGGAGTTCCAGAATGCCTATCATCAGACAAACTTGGTTTTTCGGAGGCCTTTGTATATCGATGTCTCTCGGGTACACGAAAAATGTCCGCGTCCGAGTAAGCGCCCCCATACATATGCCAAGTTCGAAGACGACGTTGTCACGAGGTGCTTCTTCAACCATTCCACGAGCCAATACCTTATCGTCGGGCGAAAGAACAAGTACGCCGAAGTCGGCCGAACGGATTTCGTCTTCTAAAGCCTCAATTGTGAAGGCAGACACACCGAACACCCCATCAGTCCATACTTTCACAGTTACATCGTCGTGCTCCAGTCCGAGTTGTATCGCCCGTGCAACAGACAGTGATTCCGTAGAAGAGCCAATAAATAAATGAGGGCGCGGATTCGGCGCAATTACTAACGCGTTTCGTTGGCGAAGTCGATCAGCCAATTCGATGGCGAGACGCCGCCACAAATCTGGTTTGCCGCTCGCAAGTTCGGCGAAATTTTTCTCGGCGACTTCGCAGGCCACGACTGCTTAGGTCGCAATGACTGTCGCACAACGAGCTGCAGATGGATCAATCAATGCCATTTCGCCGACATAGGATCCCGCATGTCGTGAGGCGACAACGCGATCGTTCACGATTACATCAACGGTTCCGGCGACGAGCAGGTAGAGTTCATTTCCTGTTCCGCCATCAGAGATAATGGTTGCTCCAATCTCAAACTCAACAAGCTTCCCCACGTCGCTTAACGAGGCGGCAAGTGCTTTATCGCCGGCGACGAGCTTTTGCCCGCAGAGGGCGTCTATCAGACGCCGGGTTCCTTCATTACCTTGAAATCGATCAAACACTTTGTCTTCTCTGAACTAACTTGTTATTCACTTCTCTGGATTTTTTTTGATATGATGCTGATATGTAACAAAAACAGACAAAAAATGGCTGCTATTCAGATACTATGTATACATTATACATAGTATCTGACGTGAATGACATTTCAAAGTGTAGGATTCATCCGTTGAATGACAAGAATTGCAACCGAAACAAACAACTTCGTGATTTGTTAGAAGTCACTGCCTAAAACTGCCCAGTTTTTTGCAAAGTAGGTTTCAATGCCTTTGCCCGGATTATACCTTGGGTAAATTTTCTCGAACTCAGCCCGTGCGGTATCATAAGAATCATTGTTTATCACGGATAAGCCCTTTGCAAGGAACAATAATGCAAGCGATGGTGCTCTAGACTCACCCTGATTGCAGTGAATAAGCAATGTTCGATTTTCATTCCAATGCTTGTTTGCAAAATTTATGAAGTTGCTAAACAAGGGAGGCTTAAACAGCGGCACAGGAGGGTCAATAATATTTAAATATAAATCATTCTCCTGTTCTAAAACCAAATAATTAGGATGCGTATCAGGCAGCTTCCCCTTATAACCCACCGCACGTTGATGGCAAGGGCTCTTACATGCATGTACAACAGCTAAATCAGCCGAGCCAGATTTGCATGACATTTCATTTGTTACAAAAACTCGTTCATGAATTTCTTGCACAATATCTCCTTGTATCTTCTATCTAATAATTCATCGACATAGGCGTTATTGGATCGAGTAAACACGTATCAGACGTGATACCGATTCCGCGAAAAGCTATGATTTCTTCGGGCACGTGCGACGTCAGTTTCAAGATTAATTGTATCTTTCCCCGAATTGTCAAAGCGATCTTTTATCTGAGAAAACGTATGGCTTCTCAGGACGCGTGTGATGTTCGTTTGATATTACAGTACCGTAATCGACGAATTTCTGGAACAGAATTGAGATTTCGCTGTTTCAAACATGATCTTCTCTGTGATTCGCGACCAGCGATCTTCTTGCAGACCCAAGAGTTGTCTGTCCGACTATTTGGTCGTTTAAAAACGCACTTGAGAAAACGTTTGCGTAAATCGAATGAGGGCAAGAGTAACGACGGCCATCAGCGGGCACGGACCGTTGACTTTCCACTGCCCAAAAGATTGCCAGCCGTGCTCCGTTGAATGGCTTAGTTCTGGCTCTTTGTTGACGGGCGACGGACACACACAGATCAGAAAGATCTATCTTCTACTTTGTTGCTTTACGTTTATAGATAGCCATCGAACCCGAATACGCTACGAGTTCCCAGCCATCGCTCCCTTGTTCGTTTAAAAATTGTTCAAGCGTTTCTTTAATGCGTTTATCCGATGGCTTGCTGGTTAAATCAATGTCTTCTAATGTATCTCTGGTGTCCGCGATTTTGTATTCCCATCTTGGTGAAGGACCGGCAAGAGCATCTTGAGCGGTGGTTGGATGGTTGAGCGAAATGAGGGTGAAGGCGAAGAGCGCAAGACCTAAGAACAGAATACGGCGAGATGTCATCGGCAGATTCCTTGGAAACAAAGTAAAAACAGGCTGGTGCCAGAACTATTGATAGACAGAAATTCATTATGTCTAAATCTATCAGGATTTCTGTATGTTATCAATTGATACTATGTATGCATGCGTTTTGAGTTAGGGTTGTTCATGTAAGACCGACATGGCAGCGGGCGTTGATCCTCTCCTCTCTATCAGGATCACGCAGCAGGACCACTGCCGTTCACTGATTGCCCAAACTCCTTGATCGTTGCGAGTGAAGCACTATGCCTGGAAGACCGAGCAGGCTTACGTGTTGTGCATCGAGAGATTCTTGCGTTTTCATCATGAACGCAATCGGGCCGGTGGAGGCGCGCAAAAAAACTGGCGGTGTTCGGAGTGGCCGTAATGACCACCGGGAACACCGCCAGATTTTCTGATTCAGAGAATCCTGATTATTTCCCCAGGAAATAACCGCATGCGGTTCAGTGTGTGGGTTAGTTTAGAAATTGAGTCTGATTCGTCAAGCGTATTTGGAATGTCTTAAAACGGTGGTATTAAGGCTCATACTGGAAAACGTATGAGTTGATGGAACTGTAAGCGGCCGAAATGGGAGAATCAGACGAAGCACAAGTACCGAATATTCCAGAAAATACACCTCGGCTGAGTATTTTCACCCTACGGGCACGTCAATGTAGCTGTCTGGCTCGATAAACAACGTCTTCACTTCGATTCTCCGTAACCAGTCACGAATTCTTTTCGCTGTAAACACAGGACCATTATCGCTTCGGATATGATCAGGAACCCCACGACGTACAAGCAGATCACTCAGAATGAGCTGATCACAACGTGGTTCGGTTGCAGCATATAACCTTCTGCAACATCTGACAGCGGTTCTGACGAAAGTAGTACGGTACCGCTAGAGGGAACTTGCACTGGATTGGTGTCATGAGAATTTTG
>CAZISU010000134.1:0-2758 GCA_964541935.1 uncultured Planctomycetaceae bacterium
CAAGAGGCAATGCTCGATCAGGTCACCTACCTCCGCAAGCAGTTCCCGCAATACGACTCCCTGGCCGTGTTTCGCGAAAAGATCCCTTTGACGGGCGAGGCCAGCGCCTTGTTCTATCGCCGCGACCGCTGGCACCTGGACCCCGAGCAGCACGGCACGTTTTGGCTTTCTGAAACGCCCGACATGCGTGGTTCGAAGTCGTGGAAAACTGCCTGCACGCGAATCGTGACGTGGGGTCGGTTTATTGAGAAGCCCAGCGGCGACGAGCAGAAAGTTTCGCCCCGGGTCGTTTATGTTTATAACACGCACTTCGACCACATGTCGAAATTAGCCCGCGAAAAATCGGCCCAGATGATTGCCCGGCGGATCGCCGACCGGCAACACAAAGATCCAGTGGTCTTGATGGGCGATTTGAACGCGGGCGAGTCGAGCCGGCCGATCGAATATCTTACCGGCCGCTTGGCGGACAGTCCGGTTAAATTGCTCGACACATTCCGGGTTTTGCATCCGCGGGCCGAAAACAGCGGCACGTTTTGCGCCTTCAAAGGCAAAACCTCCGGCAATAAAATCGATTATATTTTCGTACTGCCGGGCACGAAGGTGTTAGCCGCTGGGATTATTCGCGACAACCGCGACGGGCAGTATCCGTCCGACCATTTCCCGGTGACGGCAAACTTGGAGTTACCTTAAAACTTAACGAGGTGAAACATGCGCTGCAATTGTCCGCGTTTAAGAATCTGCTTAGTATTGATTGCCGTCACGGCGATTTCAGTTGTGCTGGACGCAAAACAACATGTTTACGGCGATGAAGACATTAAAATCACCCCGGATGTTGTCTACGGTCACAAACACGGACTTGCCTTGACGTTCGACGTGTTTTGTCCCCAGAAGAATCCCAACGGGGCCGGCGTGCTGTTTATGGTCAGCGGCGGGTGGCATTCACGATGGCAGCCGCCCGAAACAATGCTGGGGTTTACAAAAGCGCTATGCCAGAAAGGTTTTACGGTATTCGCCGTCCGCCACGGCAGCAGTCCCAAGTTCGTCATACCCGAGATAGCCGCCGACGTGCGACGTAGCGTCCGTTTCATCCGCTTAAACTCCAAACGTTTCGGCGTCGATCCGCAGAGACTGGGAGTCTATGGCTACAGTGCCGGCGGGCACCTGTCGCTGCTGCTTGGCACCACTTCTGATAAAGGCAACTCCAAGGAGAAAGATCCGGTTCTTCGTCAGAGCAACCGCGTGGCTGCGGTGGTTGCCATCTGCCCCCCCACCGACCTTCGCCCCTTCGTCAATCCAGAATCGTGGTATTACGACAAATTTCCGGCCCTGCAATTTGATTCCGACAAAGCGGCTGAATTCTCGCCTGTGGCCAACGTCAGCAAGGACGACCCGCCCACACTACTGATCCACGGAGACCAGGATAAACTAGTAAAAATAGACCACAGTCAAACAATCCTAAAGCTATTCCAGCAGGAGGGCGTTACCTCCGAACTCGTTACAATCGAGGGCGCGGGGCATGGTTTTCAAGGAAAAGATCAACAAAGGGCGACGCAGGAAATGGTCGCCTGGTTCGAAAAATTCCTAAAAAAACGTGGGAAAGACTAGGCTTTGTACAATAGTGCCACACAAGGGGCATCGGCCGAAGCCCGCTGTAACTACTAGACCATTGCCCCTCTCTCGTCCGATTAGGGTTTGCCAATCAGGCCAATCACTGATATCCTGGTAGTTTCGGCGAGTTGCTATGAAAAGCGTAAGGATTATTTCAGCCCATGTCTGAACAGAAAAAAGTGCTAGTGGTTGGTGTCGGATCGATTGGCGAGCGGCATCTGCGGTGTTTTCAGAAAACCGACCGGGTTCAGCTATCGTTTTGTGAACTGAATCCGGAACTGCGTGAGAAAATATCTAAGGAATACGGAATCGAGGCAGTCTACGACAACTTAAATGACGCCTTGGCCGATTCGCCCGATATGGCCGTCATAGCCACCCCGGCCCAATTGCACATTGCCATGGCAATGAAGATTGTCGAGGCTGGTGTGCATGTGCTGATCGAGAAGCCCTTGAGCACCAGCACCGATGGCGTGGAAGCGCTGATCGACAAGGTTCGCGAGAAGGGCGTGGTTGCCGCCGTGGCCTATGTTTTGCATTGCTACCCCGTTTTTCTTGAAGCCAGAGAAGCCATCCGCTCGGGCCGTTTTGGCGAGCCTGTAGAAATTGCGGTCTATTGCGGTCAACATTTCCCCACCTATCGGCCGGCCTATCGAGAAATCTACTACAACGATCGAGCCACGGGCGGCGGAGCCGTTCAGGATGCCCTGACCCACCTGCTCAACGCGGGCGAATGGATTGTGGGACCAGTGGACCGGCTGGTGGCCGATTTCGACCATAAAGTTCTCGAAGGCGTCGAGGTGGAAGATACCGTACACCTGCTGACGCGACATGGCAGCGTGATGGGATCCTACACCCTCAACCAGCATCAGGCAAAAAGCCAGATGACAATTAAGATCATCTGCACCAACGGCATGGTGGTTATCGATTCGATGAATAACCGCTGGCGTTGGGTTCAAGAGACGGAAGAGCCCTGGCACGACGAAGCATTCGAGCCTGCCGAGCGCGACGATCACTTCTTCGCCCAGGCCAACACCTTCATCGACATGGTGGAAGGCAAACTCAGCGGCTGGAACCCGATTGAAGAAGGCTTGCAAACCCTGCGTTGTAACCTGGCGATTCTGAAGTCTGTCGAGGATGGATGCTGGCAGAC
>CAZISU010000134.1:2768-9744 GCA_964541935.1 uncultured Planctomycetaceae bacterium
TCGAACGCTAGTATCGTGACGAGTACCAGGGGCGAATGTTGCATACGGTTTCCATGCGTCTACTTCTTTGTGGAGTTTGTGTCGGCATGTCAGCTATTATCGCCATTTTGCCTCTGCTGGTCGTGTTCCTGCTGTTGGTTTTGTTTCGCTGGTCGGCCAAGCGAACCATGCCGGTGGCATATGTGTTGACCGCCGTTCTGGCCTTGTGCTACTGGAAGGTGTCGGCCATTCGCGTGGTGGCCGCCTCGCTACAGGGCATGATAATCGCGGGCGAGCTGCTCTATATCGTGTTTGGGGCCTTGCTGCTGCTGTACGTATTGAAGCATTCGGGCGCGGTCAGAACGATCCGCGACGGCTTTCGCAGCATTTCGCCCGACCGGCGGGTGCAAGCGATTATCGTTGCCTGGACCTTTGGTGCTTTCATGGAAGGCGCGGCCGGTTTCGGCACACCGGCCGCTGTGGCCGGTCCGCTGCTGGTGATCCTCGGTTTCCCGCCCATGGCCGCGGTGGTAGCCGCCTTGACGATCCAAAGTACGCCCGTTTCGTTCGGCGCCGTGGGTACTCCCATTCTTATCGGCGTGAACACGGGCTTAGCAGATCAGACGCTCGTCAGCGAGTTCGTGGCCCAAACGGGGCAGCCGGAAACGTATATTCAGCTTTTACACATGATCGGCGCGCGGGTAGCCATACTGCACGGTGTGATCGGAACTCTGATCCCGCTATTTGTGGTTTGTCTTTTAACGCGATTCTTTGGCGCTAATCGTTCTTGGCGGGAAGGGTTGGCGGCCTGGCGTTTCGCTCTGTTTGCCGGCCTGGCGTTTACGGTTCCTTACGTGCTTTTGGGCGTGTTCGTGGGCCCCGAGTTTCCCACCTTGGTGGGCGGCCTGATCGCCCTGGGGCTGACGGTCGCGGCGGCCCGCTTTGGACTTTTTCAGCCGGCCGAAACCTGGGACTTTCCGCCCGAATCGGCCTGGGAACCCGAGTGGCTCAGCACGCTTCCGCCCAGTCGTGACGTGGTGCCCGACCGCCCCATATCGCTTGTGGCGGCCTGGTCGCCCTATCTGTTGGTCGGTGCCTTGCTGGTTCTCACCCGCCTGGAGCCGATGATTGCGCATTGGATCAAGGAAACGACAATACCGGTCACCGATATATTGGGGACGGGTATCAAGAAAAATATCAATATCGTCAAACTGCCGGGCACGATTTTCATCCTCGTCTCGTTGCTGTGCGTGCCGTTGTTCAGAATGCGCCGCGAGAACGTAAAAGCAGCCCTGGGCGAGTCGGGGCGAGCTTTGATCGGTGCGGCCGCCGCGATTGTGTTCGCGGTCCCCATGGTGCGAATTTTCATCGAGTCGGGCGTGAACTCTTCGGAATTGGCCAGCATGCCATGCGTTTTGGCCGACAGAGCCGCCGACATGGCGGGCACGGCCTGGCCGGCGTTCGCCGCGGTGATTGGGGCCATGGGTGCCTTTGTGGCCGGCAGCAACACGATCAGCAACATGACATTCGCACTCTTCCAGTTCAAAGTTGGACTGCAAACCGGGCTCTCGCCGCTACTGATTGTCGCCCTGCAAGCGGTGGGCGGGGCCGCCGGCAACATGATCTGCGTGCATAACGTGGTGGCCGCCTCGGCAACCGTGGGACTTCTCGGCCAGGAAGGAGCATTGATCCGCAAAACGCTGATACCAACGGCCTACTATCTGGTCGCCGCAGGAGTTTTAGGCTGCTTGGCGGCGTGGTATTTGTAAAAAGTTCAGACGCATGATTTCATAAGGTAAGATCATAAGCTGGCGTTGTAACCCCGGCAATCAACGACTACTGGTCTTCTTAGCGCTTACCACGTAATACTCGAAGCGCAAGCGAGGGGAGTGCAAGCCGATGTATTACGCCACGCGCCCTGCGCTTGCGCTTCGGGTTAGTGAGAAGGAGCGGGTCCGACATGCAAGACGAATGTCACGGCCGTGCGAGCATAGATCCTATCTGCGGGATGACCGTGGATCAGGCAACCGCCACGCTCACCTGCAAGCACGAAGGTCGGACCTTTTACTTCTGTTCGGAACATTGTCTGAAGAAGTTTCGCAATAATCCATCAGCCTATGTGCACGAAGATGGCGAACGTAAGCGGAAGGAAGATGAGGTAAACCCCGAGCCTCCCGCCGAGGGTGCCGTTTACACCTGTCCCATGCATCCCGAGGTTGTCCAGGACCATGCGGGCGATTGCCCGATCTGCGGCATGGACCTGGAACCACAACAGGTGTCTTGGGCCGACGCCCAGCGGGACCAACCCAGCCCGGAACTGGTCGACATGACCCGTCGCTTCTGGATCTGTCTGGCCTTCACTGTGCCGGTTTTCATCCTGGCCATGTCGGAAATGTTTTCCGGCCACAGCTTCGTTTGGGTGCAGTTCGCGCTCAGCACCCCGGTGGTACTTTGGGGCGGCTGGCCGTTTTTCCGCCGCGGTTGGGCATCGATCGTGGGGCGGAACCTCAATATGTTTACGCTCATATCCCTGGGCACGGGCACGGCCTATCTGTACAGCGTGGCGGCGGCCGTTTTTCCAGATATCTTTCCGCAATCGTTCCGCGACGCCGGCGGCGAGGTGCCCGTCTACTTCGAATCGGCCGCCGTGATTATAACGCTGGTTTTATTGGGACAGGTGTTGGAGCTGCGTGCGCGACACCGTACGGGTAACGCCATCCGCGCGTTGATGGGGTTGGCGGCTAAAACGGCTCGCCTGATCGACAGTGGCGGACGTGAACGCAACGTGGCACTCAAATTCGTGCGCGTGGGCGACCGCCTGCGGGTGCGGCCCGGCGAGCGGGTGCCGGTCGACGGCCTCGTGCTCGACGGCGGCAGCTTCGTCGACGAATCGATGCTCACCGGCGAGCCCGTGCCAGTGGGAAAGAAGGCGGGCGACAGCGTGACCGGGGCTACCGTCAATGGAACCGGATCCTTTACCATGCGAGCCACGCGGGTGGGCAGCGATACTCTTCTGGCTCATATCGTGAAAATGGTCGCTCGGGCCCAACGCAGCCGAGCTCCGATCCAACGGCTAGCCGACGTGGTGGCCGGCTATTTCGTTCCGGCCGTGGTGATTTGTGCGATTGTCACGTTCGCGGTTTGGGCGATTGTAGGCCCGCAACCGCGCATGGCCTACGCACTCTTGAACGCGGTGGCTGTGCTGATCATCGCTTGCCCCTGCGCCTTGGGGCTGGCCACGCCCATGTCGATCATGGTCGGCGTGGGACGCGGCGCCACTTGCGGCCTGCTCATCAAGGATGCCCAATCGCTGGAACTGCTCGAGCGGATTGACACCTTGCTGGTAGACAAAACGGGCACGCTCACCGAGGGCCGGCCGCGGCTGGTTTCCGTCGAGACTTTTGGCGATATGGACAAAAGCCGCCTGCTGAGTCTGGCGGCTGCCCTGGAACGTTCCAGCGAGCATCCCATGGCCAGAGCTATTCTCGAAGCTGCGAGTGACGGAAATAACGTGGATCAGGCCGCAAATCAAGCCGCAAAGCCACCGGCCGATGCGGTCGACTTTCACTATGTCATCGGCAAAGGCGTCAGTGGCACCGTCGACGGACGCAAAATCGCGCTAGGCAACGAGCCACTGATGAGCGATTTGAACGTCGATATTGGCGGACTGCTACAAAGGGCAGACGAGCTTCGCGACGACGGGCAGACCGTGATGTTCGCGGCCGTTGATGGCCGAGCGGTCGGCTTGATGGGCGTGGCCGATCCGATCAAGGAAACGACGCCCGCAGCGATTCTCATGCTGCGCCGCGAGGGCATACGGATCGTGGTCGTAAGCGGCGACAACCGGGCCACGGTCGAAGCGGTTTCGCGCAAGTTGAACCTCGACGATTTTCAAGCCCAGGTCTTGCCCCAGGAAAAAACCGACGTCGTCAAGCGGTTTCAGTCCCAAGGCAACACCGTGGCCATGGCCGGCGACGGCATCAATGACGCACCCGCCCTGGCCCAGGCGGATGTCGGGATCGCAATGGGGACGGGAACCGACGTAGCCATCGAGAGCGCGGGTGTCGCCTTGCTGGGAGGAGACCTATTGGGCATTGCCCGCGCCCGCCGGCTCAGCCGCGCCACCATGCGCAACATCCGCCAGAACCTGTTCTTCGCCTTCGTCTACAACGCCGTGGGAATCCCCATCGCCGCCGGGGTACTATATCCGGTCTTCGGATTACTACTAAGCCCCATGATCGCCAGCGCCGCCATGAGTTTCAGCTCGGTATCGGTCATCACCAACGCCCTCCGCCTGCGGTCGTTTGAACCGTGAGGCGTGAGGTGAATGGCACTTACATTTTATCAGTTGTAAACTAACCCGAACTAATTATACAACACCGGCTCCTTCTTCCAGTCCTTGTCCTTATCCCGCGCCCACTCCTTCACTCGCGGGCGTCGCTCTCGCAACCGCACTGACTCGACACCCAGCCCGTATCCGGTAGATTTGGGGTTCTTGCCGACGCACTCCAGCCGCAGGGTGTAATCGCCCGGCTCGGGCCAGAAGTCCAGCAAATGCCATTCCCACGGGGCCACTTTCGAGTTATAGAGATCGAACGGTCGGCCCAGCTTGACACCGTTGAGATATGCCTGGTAACGTCCGTAGTCGGGCGCTCGCGTAACATTCAACAGCAATCGGCGGGGCTCCTTCTCGCGTTTAATGCTAAAAGGAATCTCGACAAATGCCCCCTCGGCCTTGAGCGGTTTCATGAAATATTGCCCTTGGGGATAGAAGCCCAGATTTGTCTGCAAGCGTTGCTCGCCGACACCATGTTTAGCTTTGCCGACGAACTCCTTGGCCAGATGGATAATGTCGAGGTTCGGCAGGATCCGCTTCTTCGCGTGCGGTGCTCGCGCGGCGAAGGTCGGCGTTCCGGTTTGATACCAAAAGGCCACGCTGCAGAAGTCGTCCTGGCGTTCGTTCCAACTATGCACCTTGCCGTCGGGCGTTTCGTCGGCCGAGATCCAGCCCCAATGCTCGATGGTGACCTTGATCGACTTTTGAAATACAATCGGGTCGGCAATGTGCCAGCGATAGGCGGCTGTGTGGCCGCCCACGATCCCCCATTGGTCGAAATAAGAAGTACCGAAATACGGCGTGCTGGTAGTTTTCAGACCCCACGCGGAAAGGAAATAATCCTCGGTTCCGGTGCCCCAAATCGACGCTTTCTTATCGCCATCTATATAGATCTTTTCGTCGCCTTCGCCGAACCAAGAGGGGCTGCGGCTACGGACAGCCATAACCGTGCCCACGTAGTGGCCTTTGCCCTCGGTTTCCAAAATTACATAATCCTTACCCTGTTCGACTGGATATTCCTGCCTATATTGGGCATAGAAATAGGGCGTGTCGTCGGGAATACGGTCCTTCTTAATCCAATCGATATTGTAGTAGAGCAGGTTGATGTTCTTCTCGCTCTGGTTGACAATCTCGATGCGGATCGACTTGCGAAAGGGCATACGCCAGAAACAGTTGTACGAGTCGGCGTCTTCAACGACCACCGGTACGCTGATAACCTCGGCGCGGCGGCCGAAACAGTTGGCAAAAAACTCGCCGAGAGGAGCCTCGATGGCCGGCCGGTCACTGCCGTCATAGTATATTCGCAGCAACATCTCCTGATGAGTGGCCGAACCGTTCTTGGCCCAAGCGTGCGGCTCCGGCGCGAGAAACGTGAACCACATGTGCGTGATCACGCCTGGCCCCTGGGCATCGAGCACGACCTTCGTCACCCCCTGCTTCACGCGCGAGTTGTCCGAATTGCTGTGGGCGTAATCGCCATTCTTGTCGACGGCGGCCGAGGTGGACCGCATACTGCGACCTTCCTGGGGCTTAACCAGATCTTCCAGCGATTGGGCCCTGGCGGTGCCCAGCACGAGCGTCAGCGCTAGCGAGAAACTCAGCCAATACGCACCACCGACAAGGCGGGTTATGTGACGTTTTGCGGGATTTGATCTTGAAACCATTTCATACTCCTCATGTCGATTAATGAAGCAAGGGGCAGCGGGTACATGTTTCTTATCATTTTCCTTCGCTTGCGTCTCGGGTTAGTGTTTCAAGTGCCGCTCGGCGAATTTGAGATACTGCTGCCAATCAAAAGTGGTGATATTATGCCCGCCACTGCGAACATGGTAGCCAATACAATCTCCCACCGACTTGTCCGCCTCGGGCATATTGTCCGTGCCCAGGCCCTGCTTGCCGAAAAGCGCGTAGACGGACTGGGCATTTTTTGCCGCCAGGAACTCGCCCTTGGGATCGGCCCAACGGTCGCCACTGGCGCTGACCACGTAGACCGGGCGCGGGGCCGCCAGCGCGACGAGCATGTGTTGGTCCAGGGGCAAAGCGGCCTCGTTGTTGTTATATTGTTTGCAGTTTTCGCAATTCCAGTGCGGGAACACGCGGTTCATTACGGCAAGCGTTTCGCCAAAACAACGTTTGCTCAGCGCCGCGCCGCCGCAGCCGGAATTGTTCGAAATCACAATCGCGAATCGGGGGTCTTCAGCGCCAGCCCAAAGCGCGGTCTTGCCCAACCGCGAATGGCCGAAGACCGACACGCGACGTTGGTCGATGTCATCGTCGGTCTCGAAGTAGTCCATTACGCGAGAAAGTCCCCACGCCCAAGCCGAGATCGTACCCCAGGCATCGTCCGCCCGTTTCTTGTCGCCAGATTCAAAAAGACCATGCACGCCGTTTTTGAAGCCGTCGTGATAATCGGGATCGATGTCGCCGTAGTAGACGGTGGCCAGGCCGAATCCGCGCTCGAGGATCATTTCCACCGGCCAGCGGCTACTCGAAGAGCCACGGCTTTTCTGCGTGGCACGATTGTTCACATAGCCGGCCTTCTCCTTATTGCGGAACCATTTCGTTTTGGACAGGAAAATCTTTGGATCGTTTTCAATGGAGTGATTGCCCATGAAATTCAATCCCAGAAAAACGGGAACCGGCCCTGCGACATTGTTGGGC
>CAZISU010000135.1:0-9744 GCA_964541935.1 uncultured Planctomycetaceae bacterium
CCCAGCCAGGAGAACATTTCGTCCATCTGCATGGGATACTCGGTATCGTCGTCACCCACGATCGGACGCACAACCTGGCAACCGTAATACGGGGCGATACGCAGGCCTTCGAGTGGCTTCTGTACTTTTGCCTTAACGCCTTCTTCGCCGAAGTCCTTGTAGATCACCTCCAGCAGGTGACGGATCTTGACGCTTCCAGCTTCGTATTTCAGGCCGCCGGCCGCAAGGGCCGTATTGATCTTGCTGTTGAGTTCGGCATTCTCGCCCATCAACTTGTCGACCTTCGCAAGATTCAGATAGCAGGCCGCACAAGGCGCGACCAACTGGTCAATCTGTGGGTCGACCAAGGCCAGGTTGCGGGCAACCACGGCACTGGCGGTCAATTCGTCCTGACTGAAATACTCGGTGGCACCGCAGCAGTTCCAGTCCTCAATCTCGAGTAGTTCAAAACCGAGCGATTTTGCAACAGCCTGCGTAGACAATTCATACGCAGCCGCGTTACATTCCATGGAACAACCAGGATAGTATGCATACTTCACGACGCAACTCCCAATTCCCGAGCTTTATTGTAATTCACGTGCTTTATTAATGATCGCTTGAAGCTGATCGATTTTCTTAATCTTGGTGGGCAGTATCGCCATTCGCCCCTTGGCGAACATCGACAATCCCATCGGCCCCATCTTCGCCATGGCAACCGGACGGTTGAGCAGATAGTAGAGCCCGGCAATGCCCAACTCGTAGCTGCGGCCGTAGCGATCAATCAGATCCGTAAAGGTCTTGGCCAGGGCCGGAGCGTTCGTTCCGCCCGACTTGCCCTCGGCAAGAGCCATACGTTTCAAACCGTACATGAGATCGGTAATGGGGATCTCTTGGGGGCAACGCGTGGTGCAAAGGTAGCAGGAAACGCAGCACCACTGTGTGTTCGAATTGAGAACCTCGTCACGCTGGTCGGCCATAATCATGGCAAACAACATGCGAGGCGTGTGGTTCATATCAGCCCCGTTAGGGCAGGAACCGCCACAGCTACCGCACTGCAAGCAGTGCATGATCCGCTCGCCATTAGGCGTATCTTCGATCAATTCTTTCAGCAGTGGTGAAATTCCTTCTGCAAGATGCTGTTTGCTCATCGATTATCTCCGGCGTTCTGTACGCGCCAAATTACCTTACCCAAACCGCTTTGCCGACATTCCAAATGCCGATGCCACAAACGGACACAACCCGATGCGGCGAATCGTACTTACCATCGATACCGGCAACCGTGACATTTCATGTTTGACCGCGTAAGTGGCCAAAGTCACTAAGATCGGCATCAGAATCCGCAAACGCCAAAAGAATTTCAAATTGAACTTCCAAGGGGCGGATTACGACTTCTCCGCAGATTGCTCTCTCCTCGTTCGTGCCCGTCGACGTTCGTAGCTGCCGACTATTTCGCGTAAACGAGAAACTCTATGATTAACAGGGCGAATTCATCGTGTCAAGTCAGTCGGCGATATTCACCCTTATTTTCTTCGTGAATTCGCCAAACAGTAAAGTTTATACGCGCGAATTGTGTGATGCTACCCCAACCGTTGGCGTGGTAGAAGCCTGCCCGTGATGACAAATGTGTCCTTGGGCGAAAAGAAGTTTCGCAACATTTTCAGGAAAATCGCCGCGTCTTGAGAACGAATCTCAAATACCGCCCGCAACAAACCATATCACCGCATGCCCACCAGCATTTCCTCGTCTTCGGCATCTGCCTCGACCGAACCGGCGCTCGGCAATTTGCTTAAAACGACGTAGGAATTGACCAGCAGTAGTTCCTTGGCGGTCTTCGCGGGAACTAATTTCAGTAGCAGGCCCAGCGTCTTTGCCACCAGTGGGCGTTTGGGAAATCGGTTTGTAAGGTCGCTTTCCCGACACCAATCAAAATTATCGAGCATTTTTTTGTAGTCTGCGTAGGACAGTTTGTTAACGCCCGACCCTTCGATCTCCTGGTAAGAATTTATGGACCGGGGTAGTCCGTAACGCTCGTGGAAGACGTTCAAGACGGTTTGTTCGCAGAAGAGCAGGTGTATCCAGGGCACTCCGCAATAATTCTTGAAATGCGGCCCGTATGGACTTTTGTAGAAAGGCGAGAAACCGATGTATATTTTCCCGCCCGGCTTGACGATGCGATACATTGAATCCAAAACGTCCTGGGGGCACGGCACATGCTCCATCACATCTCGCGAGAGGACCATGTCGACGCCGCGGTCGATTTTACCTGGCAGTTCGCCGACGTTTGTGTTGTCTATATAGGTCACGTTTTCGAAGCCGTGCGAGGTGTGCAGCTCCTGCGCGCCTTTCAGACGTGCCTGCGAAACTTCGAGGCAATAGACGTGCTTGGCCCCTCGTTGCAGCACAAACAGGCTGTCGTAGCCAAACCCGCATCCGTAATCCACCACGACTTGGTTTTCGAAGTCCGGGATGGGCGAATCAAACCTATCCCAAAAATCCTGCCACTCCCCCAATTGAAGCGTTATTAACTCTTCATCCGACAGAGGAGTTTTCTCGTCGGCCCCATGCGGCGGAACGTTCTTCTTGCAACACAGCGCAAAGCATTTTTCAGCAAAACTCAATTGTTTATCCATGAAACCGTTCCCGTTTTCAGATAGTTAGCGACGGGGCTTGTCCCAGATATAGTTAGCGGCGGGGCTTGTCCCCGCGTGAGTGTACATAACGTTTCTCTGCCGAGAGTAGCTCTCTGAATTAAAAAATCACGTATCTATATCCGCTCGTGTCAAAAACCAATTCTCCTCGCTCATAACCCGAGCCAAGCTTGCGTCGGGATCGGTCGGGTCGGCCGCCGTGGCCAGCTCAGCCTCGTTGACATACACCATCACCTTCCATTGCGAGGGTCGATGGTAGAATCCGAACTTACGCAACGTTTTTGCAATAAACGGATGCCCGTGAAAAATCATCGTCACGGATTCCCTGCGGTGCCGACGCAATGACCATATAAACTCGGACAGCAAGAGTTCCAGATCGCGATCCTCGACAAAGAGCAGGTCGCCCACATACGCCCGCCCTTTCTCCTGACTATAGGTCAGGTAGGCCAACAAGCGGTCATTCTCGTCGCACAACGAGAGCGTTCGATATCGCACATCGGGACAGTTCGCAAATCGCCACTGCAAGTACTCCGCGCTGCGCTCGCCGATAATGTTATATTTATCGCGGGCTGCCTCCCAAAGCCGATCGAAGCGTTCGTCGAATCGGTCGACGATTTCGGCGTGAACTCCCTCCCGGCGTCGTCGCCAGGTTTCGGTCGAAGTCAGCCAAAGCCCCGTATTCACTACATTGGCGGTTGCCTTTCGCAGCAGCCGGTTCTTCAGCCGCTCGCCGATCAGGTTGCACGTGTCCAGGGGTTTGGTCCAACGGCCCATGGTCCCCAGCTCCCGGTATCCGGCCCGCCGCAGCACCGGTTCGGCCTGCGTGTTGGGCAACCCATAGGACAGTACCAGCCGGCCGCTATCAACGGCCTCGGTCAAGCTGCGTTGCAACTGCATGGCCGGCCCGCCCATCCGGTGCCGCTTGTCGATGTTCAAGTCGATTGGTTGCCCGCCCGCGCATACCTTATTGAAAACCTTTATCGTCCGCCCCATCATGCCCATCGAGCCGATTGCCGCCCCCTTCTCGTCGCGCACCATCCAACCCACTGCCGGCCCGTTTTCATACAGCCAATCGTAACGCCCCCCCGCAGCCGTGGGCAAGTTCCGCTCCCAAAGCGCCAGAACCTCATCCCGCACGTCTTGAGTTTCAGGTTGTACGATCGTGTAAGTCATCTGTCCTCTTCTTCAATCATTCATCAACCGTAAGCGGCCCGCTGTGCAGATAAACGGCCGCCTTCCTCTTATCATCAATATCCTGATAAACCCTCTGCACCTGTTCAGCATTCAGCCCCACAACCTCACCCACCTGCTCGGCCGGAACGTCGTGGTCTTTGCCATACAGACAAATATCCATTTTGTCGTAGGGCAGCGAAAAGAAAAATTCTTCCTGCGATTGTTCCAGCGAATACGTATCGGTGGTGGGCGGACGCGAGCAAATCGTCTCGGGAACGCCAAGGTACTCGGCCATACGATAGACTTGCGTTTTGTACAAGTGCGCGATGGGCTTGAAGTCGGCCGAACCGTCGCCGTTCTTCACGAAGAAACCCTGGTCGTACTCCAGCCGGTTAGGCGTGCCGGCCACGGCATAACGCAGCCGGTCGGCGTGGTAATACTCCATCATCTTGCGCACGCGCTGTTTGAAATTCGTAGCAGCCACAACCGTTTGATAGGCATCCAGCGGCATGCGTTTCTTATGTACCCGCCCGTCAGGGTCGGAAATCACCACCGAAAACAGGCGGTAGCGATTGCCGTCCAAGAGATCGGAAAGCACGATTTTCGAACGGTAGCCCGGCCCGTACTCGGGGAACACGCTACGGATGGCTTCGTCGCGCCGTCGATAGCAACCGGCCCCTTCGAGCATGTCGGTAATGTCTTCGATCACGGCCGAGATGCCCAGACTATCGGCCAGCAATTGCCCCAACTGCAAGCTGTCGGACGAGGAATCGCGTTCGGGCATAAAAATCCCCAGCACGTTGTTCGCTCCCAACGCACGGGCACAAAGCGCGGCCACCACGCTGCTGTCGATGCCGCCGGAAATTCCCACCACGGCCCCGCGGCGATGCAATTTGCGCCCCACCTGGCGTCGGATCGCCTCGCAGATTCGCTCCGCCTCGCCTGCCAAATCGATTTCCAACGCGGACGCGGAAAACTCCGCCTGCACTTGCATATTACTCATCTTGACGTTCCTGTCAGTTCTTGCTTATCAATTTTTCCGTTGGGTGTTTTGGGAAGCGAATCGTGGAAGTTCACCACCTGCGGGACCATGAAGTCTTCCAGGTTTCGGCTGCAATACAGCATTATCTCACGCTCGAAAAGCTCGCGACCCTCGCGCAACACGATGGCCGCATGCACCGCCTCGCCCAGGATATCGTCGGCCGCGCCGTAGACAGCCGCTTCGGCCACGTCCGGGTGTGAATGCAAAACGTTTTCCACTTCCTTGGGGCTCACCTTTTCGCCCCGCGTCTTTATTATGTCGTCCTTGCGGCTCACAAAATACAGCAACCCCTCTTCATCGCACATGAAAAGGTCGCCCGTATAAAGCACCTTTTCGCCCGGCTCACTGTCCGCTTCTAGACAAGGCCGCAACGATTGTGCAGTTTCTTCTGGCAGTTCCCAGTATCCTCGCATCAGGTTGCGACCGCGCACAACCAATTCGCCGGTCACGCCCGGCTCCACCCGGCTGCCGTTTTCGTCCACTATAAAAACTTCCACGCCGGGAATGCCGCGGCCCACCGAGTCGGTCTTCTCGTCGATCAGTTCCGGCGGCAGGAACGTGGTACGAATACACTCCGTCTGCCCATACATCAAGAAAATCCGCGTGTGGGGCAAAACGTTTCGCAACGCCACCGCATGCGCTTTCGGCAAGCCCGCCCCCGCGTTGGTCAGGTATCGCAGGCTCGATAGGTCGTACTTCGAAAGGTCAATCTGCAAGAGGATCGCCGCGATCGTGGGCACCATTGCAAAACCCGTTACCCGCTCCTCCACAAAACGTTTCATCACGGCGTGCGGATAGGTGAACGACTCTTCCAGAACCAGCCTGCCCCCGGTTTTAACCACGCTCAGCAGTTGCGTCAGTCCGTAGCCGAACGACAGCGAGAGCACGTTGAGGATCACATCGTCTTCGCGGTTTTGCAGATATTCGGCAATCGAATCGATCGCCGCCACGAGATTATCGTGCGCGTGCATCACGCCCTTGGGCCGGCCGGTCGAGCCCGAAGTGTAAATCACTGCCGCCAGATCAGTCGCGTCGCTTTGCACGCACGGTTTCACGACGTCTTCCGCCTTGGCCGCTTGCTCTTCAATAAGACGGTCGAATTCGACAACATGGGCGTTGCAATCAAACGCCGTTTCAGAGGCCGGATCGACGTCCGTCCGACTGATACCGGTACAAATTACATGATGCAAGTCGGGCAGTTTTTCGCCCAGCGGCCCGATCATAGCCAGCTTTCGCCCCGGCATGATAATGCCGCCGCCCGCGAGTTGTTCAAAACATATTCGAGCTTCTGCGCCTTTGTCGATGGATTGATCATCACAAACGCGGCCCCGGCTTTGAGCACCGCGAAGATACCGGCCACGGCCTCGACCGAGTTGGACAGATAAATTGCCACCCGATCGCCATGCCGCACGCCGCGCCCGATCAAAGCATGCGCCAAGCGGTTGGCCAACGCGTCCAGTTGGGCGTACGTCAATCGTCGCCGGCCGCAAACCAGGGCCGTCTTGTCGGGGCGCCGGCTGGCGCTCGCTTCGAGATACGATTCTATTTTCACGGCTGACGGACACTCTTTAATGTACTTGGTTAAGCCAACGAAGCAGCCGGATTGTCGACCGCAAGCTCTCCATCCGTCGCTGCCGGCGCCGCGGGCGAACGTTTATCGTCGACAAAACGAACGATGCTGTTAATCGAGTCGAGATTCTCGGGAATGAGTTCATCGTCGGCCACGCTGATGCCGAAATTGCTTTCCAAAAACATCACCAGCTCGAGCACGCCGGTCGAATCTATGATTCCCATCTCAAGGAACGAGTCGTCGGCCGAAAAAGTAATTTCTTGTCCAAAAAGGAACGTCTCTTTGATGAACTCTGTTAAGGCATTCGCAGTGGTATTCACGGCTGTCCTCTTTTGTGCCAATTGGAATGGATACATACCCCTGACAAATATGGGTCACTTTTGCAGCCAGCGGCGGCTCCTGAAAGCACCCTCCGACGGCAAACCGTCAGACCGCCGACAAATCCAACATTATCGGCAATATCCGACCGCAGAATCGGTATCATCTACAACGACCGTTGTGGGGTATCTAACTATAGCTTGCAGAAAGCAAACGTTAGCGGCGGGGCTTGTCCCCGCGTGTTTACGCAGATGTTAGATCGGATTACTCACGAGCAATACTAACCCGAAGCGCAAGCGAGGCCCCTTGATGTTTTGCCCGGCTTTCGCCCATAGCCTGTGCTTCGACTTACCCCATACCCCATAGCCCGGAAATCAAACCGCCTCTACTGCACCGTCCAGCCGCCGTCCACAACCAGATTGTGCCCCGTTACATACGACGAAGCGTCGCTGGCCAGATAGAGCACGGCCGCTTTGAGTTCGTGCGGTCGTCCCATGCGTCGCATGGGCGATTTAGTACAGAGCCGCTCCCTCATTTTGGCCGGGGCCGTGGGCGGCGGATAAGGACCGGGGCTGACGGCATTCACCCGCACGCCGTCGGTGGCCCAATACACGCCCAGGTGCCGCGTAAGTTGCAAGATTCCACCTTTGTTGGCCTGATAAGCGGCCGGATTGGCAGCACACTCACCCTCATAACACTCCGGGTATGAAGCCACCATGCCGTACATCGAACCCAGCATCACGACACTGGCCGGCTTTTTGTTTTCCACCGCGTGTGCGTGTAGCATTCGCGCCAGAATGAAATAGCCCGTGGCGTTGGCCATCTGGCGGGTGAACTGTTCGGCCGTAATGTCGGTCCAATCGTGCGGCGTGTGCTCGTGGCCGTTGTTGACCAATACGTCGAGCCCCTCGGCACGCTCGATCGCAGCGGCGAATATGCGCTGCGCTTCGTCCGTGTCCATATGGTTCAGGGCGATCCCGAAGTGTTCGACCCCGTTGGGGTTCGGCAAAGAAGCGGCCACTTCTTCGGCCCGAGCAGCATCGATATCGGTGATAATAACGCGCCCGCCGGCCTCGGCCAGTCCCCGAGCCATCGACCCGCCCAAGTATCCACCGGCGCCGGTGACCATGCAGGTCTTGCCCGTCATATCGAACATTTGCTGAATAGTAGGTTCCGCAACGGCTTGGTTGGACACGGTGAATATCCTTGCTTTTGAAATTATTGCTGAAACGGGTAGTGGGTAGTAGGTAGCCCCGATAGCTTGTCTATCGGGGTGCCGCAGGCACAGGAGGGAATTTGCCGCCCCTGTAAGCCTCTTGCGGCTGCGCCGCCCCGATAGACAAACTATCGGGGCTACTCGCCACCCACGTTCAAAATTCTACCCTCTACTCAGAGTAAGACATCTTCGAGGGCGTCAGGCGGTTTTCAAACGTGAAGCCCAGTTCGCCGAAATCGCGTTGCATTTGTTCCTGCGCCAGTTTCACGGCCACGATATCGGCCTGATAGAAGAGCATGCTGGCTCCCAGATCAAGCATCTTCTTCGCGGCCTCGATGCTACCCACCGGCAGACCCCATTTCTTGCCTGCTTTCTCGGCAGCGGCAGCGATCCGTTTGATGGCAACTGACATTTTATCGTTGCACAGGTCGCCGGGGAAACCGCTTTGGATGCTGAAATCGCACGGGCCCAGCATCAACAAGTCCACGCCGTCGACCGCGGCGATCTCGTCGATGTTCTCCATCGTGTTGGGCTGTTCCACCTGAATGATGATGAACGTCTGCTCGTTGGCTTCTTTGAGATATTGCAGCGTGGGCATCGAACAATAGGGCATGTCCGGGTTGCCGCCGTCGAAGCCACGCACGCCCTTGGGCTTGAACTTGGCCCATTGCACAACCTCGCGGGCTTCGGCCGCGTCGTCGCAACGTGGATACATGATGCCCTGCGCGCCGGCCTCGAGCATCCGCTGCATGCGCATGAACTCGCCCTTGCCCGGCCGGGCCACAATGTCCGTCACGCCTACGCGTGCGGCTCGCATCATTACGCTGGCCGTCTCCAGACTATAGAAATGATGCTCCATGTCCATCCAAATCCCGTCGAAGCCCATCAGCGTGGTCAGCTCATAGACGGAAGGATCGGTAAAATGCAGTTGCGTAATGAGGACGGGCTCGTCGCGCCCGAGTTTCTCTATGATGCGACTGGTTCGCATGCGATTGTATCCTGATTCTAAAAATTTGAGGAGTATTTAAGTAATTATGGAATGTCTGATTCTGGAATAATAGCGGAACGATTTGCCCAAAACATGGGTGCCAAAACACGGATGCCACAAGCAATTACGCCCGGATCAGAAGCCAAACCAGCAATTATAGTGCCAGCCAGACCGCCCTACAATACCCTCCGTAACCACCCACGGCTAAAATTGCTATGTATGTATATTACCACAGAGGGGTGTGACTAGTGATTGTAGGGCGGCAGTCAACCACTTCAGTCGACTGCTTTCTCTGCAGCCCGACGATTGTCTAGCAAATGCAGCACGGCCAGGACAGGGTGCCGCAGAATCATCCGTGGGCCAGAATATCTCATCACCACGCAAACCTTCTCCCGCATGGCCGCCTGATAACAATGAACGCTGCATTTCGCGCATGTCGGCTTGTCGGCAGCAAAAGGGCAACGCGCCAAACGCCGCCGAGCATATTCCAATAATTCGCTACATTCCTGACAAAGTTCGCCACATCCCCCGTGATGCGCGTTGCAATAGATCCGCACCATGGCCGCCATTGTCCGTTCTTCGCGTACGATTCTTTTGGAGTTTTTCGGCATCTGGGGTGGCCTATTTGCCGGCGCGGGTGATGAAATAAAAAAAGCTGCCGCGACACCAAGGCACCGCGGCAGCTCATGCAATCTTTTCGAGTACGTCTCCGGGCCATCAACAGAACGGCCGCCAACGCCTCTTGTGGTTTATCAGTTAGTATGGAACTCGTTGACGGGCTCACCACCGTTACGCGTGATCAGGTGCATG
>CAZISU010000136.1:0-9731 GCA_964541935.1 uncultured Planctomycetaceae bacterium
TGGTTACTCTTGTCGACCTTGACCAACACAATTGCAGTCTTGTTCAGCAGATCTTCCGTCTGTGTAATCAGCATCTCACCGATTGACGCGCTCAACGCCGACATTGTGCCCCAGGCCATCTTTTTTGTTTTATCCACAACATGGCCGATGCAGATCCAGTCCGAGAGCTTACGCCCCTTCGCCGGACCATCAATGATGTCCATATCCACCTGTATAAGGAATCCTTTTTCCTCCTTAATGGGCTTCACATCGGCGGCACGGATCAGGACCGTATGCACACCTGGCGCGACTGGCTCCCATATCTTGGCCGGCTCCACTTGGCTGGCATCAAAAGGTTGCCCGCCAAAAAATTCTCTCAAGTCACTCATAGTTGCCTCACGTCACGGGTTGTTGCATGGCCGTTGTGATTGCATCACAAAAACTCGACCAGTGCAAAGGAATTTCGTAGGGGAGCCGGCCATAGACGCCGCGTCCGCCGCCGGGGTGTGAAGGTCGCTTCTGCGTGTACAGAAATCGCTGCCCTTCGGTTATGTCTCTGGCGGTCTTCTTTTCTTTGTTGAAGCCGACATCTTCCGCAAGTACGACAGTCTTTGTGTTACAGAAGAGAATCACGTCGGCCCAACGATAAAGCAGATTAGCCGCCCTATCGTCGATATCAAATTGATACTGATCGTAAGATCCGGCGATGGGATCATCAAAACGCTTGACCTTGACGTGACCGATGATGATGCTGGCCATGCCACGATCCGTACGCAATGCGTCGAGCCATTCGGTCATGGCCTGCCAGTATTTCAGGGCTTCAGTAAAACCCTTCCCATACCCGCCGCCGACCTTTTCGATGCTGTCCACATTGCCGTTCGCTCTGCATGTCTCGTCCCAAATGAGTGGTTGCAATGCGCTCGCTGAATCTATCACGGCTGTGGTGTAATCATGCGGCTGGCTATGGAGCGAGCCGAGCCACCCTAGGGTGTCCCTGTAAGTCATACTTACAGTGGCCTTTCCTACGTCTAGATCGTCGACGCCCTCTTCGCCTTTGATTGGCAAGATGATAGCCTTACCAGATTGGGATGCGAAGGTTGACTTTCCGATTTTCGGTACACCAAGCAAAATTATTCTCGGAGGGCGGTTCTGTACGCCATGCTGGACTGCGTCTAGGTTGAACATTATTCATCTCTCAGTTGGATTACTAGAAGGGCACCATTCAAGCCGACATCCTGTAGGCCGGCCACAATATCCGCGAAGACGGTCATGAGTTCCGCTACTGGAAAGCAGCCGCGTTCCTCTTGGTTCGGCTTCGCTCCAAGGACGTCATCGACTGTGCCAATTCGAAATTCGTCATCTCCTGACAGGATATAAACCACTCGTTCGTCAATCATTTCACTTTCGTCTTCGCCTTCGGTTTTGGGGTGTTCGGGTTTGTTGGGGAGCTTGTCGCCGCTTTTCGAGAAAGGCCATAAGGTCGTCTTCGTGGACTCGCATACGCGGCTTCTTACTATCTGAATTTGCACTAACGTTGTGGCCGGCCAGTTGACCGTTTGCTAGAATCCTTCCAACCGTCTTAGTCGAAACGGCGAGCGTTTCGGCAACTTGTTCGACGGTGAGAAGTTTCATCTCGTCTCGTGGCTAAGCGTTGTGTGCTTCGTATAAAACAACCTTACACGGGGCGACGTTCACAACTGTGAACGAAAACGTTCACAAATATGTCAAAACGTTCACAAGTGAAAAGTTTTTTCACATAACAACGGGGAACGACCGCAGATAGCGGTAATTACGAGAGAAAAACGAGGCAGATAGTCTCTAAGAAACCGCTTCTTCCAAAGCGATATGACCGCGAGTTGTAATAACGACGTACAGGATGCCGGCGTCTAAGAGTTTCGCGGTAAGATTCGAGCACGACTTTCTAATGAGAGTGTCGGCTACCTCGCGATTCCAGACAATATCCTGGACGGCTTCGAAGCTGATGCGGCCATGCTTGCAAATGCATCGCATAAGAGAGAATAGCGTCGGAGATAAGCGGACGCTGCGCCGTCCATATTGGACGGTTCGAGATTCGGAGAGGAATTGAAAGGTGGGCTTAGGCGTATCTTCTGAATCTAATCGCGGTAGTGTTAATCTGATTACTAAGCTGCCGTCAGGCTGACGCTCTCCGTGTCGTATCGCACCTTGTATGGCACCAAGCAGTTGATCTGCCTGCTTCTGTACCATTTCGGGGTTCGGTAATTGACTAAGCATAAACTAACTACGCGCACAACATCAGCGCGGACACAGATGCGAATCAGGGGAGTAAATACGTTCTGTAAAATCATCAAGTGGGGAATGCTACGCCTTGGGTTGTAATATCACTTTAACATCGCAGTCAAGTGCTTCCGCGATGCGTTTAAGAGTGCTTAGTTTAATGTCTGAGGTTTTGCCGTTAAGGAGTTTCGTAAGGGCTGTGCGAGACATACCTGTAGACTCAGCAAGCTTGCCCCGCGAAATTCCGGCATCAATTCTTAATTGTTCGATGGTTTCGAGTATGGCTTGGTCTATTGGCATTTTAGGTTCCGATATGTGTCGCTCTCTGGTAACGATATTATTAGTGTACCCTTAAGAGGTCGGCCTGTCAACAGGTCGTTAGGGAATTTTCCCTTCATACAGCCAGTCATGGACGACATCGGCTACGGCTTTGAGCCTTTCAAGCTCTTTAAGGTTCATTTGCGAGTAGATGCGCCGTTGCAGTGACTTCCTGGCCTGCCCCTGAACACTGCCGGACGTGTGCCCCATAGTCAGGTCGACCATGGGAGTGTCGGTAACAAGGTCCATGAGCGTGCCGTAAGTGTGACGCAGAGAACCGAGGCTAACGCCCTTTGGCCGTCCACCGGCTTTTTCGAGAAGCCGATTAAAAGACTTTATGATATTATTGTGACCGCTTTTTTTTGTGTACGGGGTTCCATCCTGCGACAGTAAAATATTGTCACTGTCATTTTGTGGTCTATGGCAGCCTGTGTACTTCTCTATCGCCGCCACTGTTTCAGGCCATAAAGCCGCCATACGTCTACGGCGAGTCTTAACACGGCGGAAGTCGTGATAAGGAATGGGGCTGTCCAAGTGGACGTGTTGATATGTTAAAGAAACGGTGTCGCTGGGGTAAAAGGCGCAATTGATCCCCAGCAAGATCGCCACCTTCATTTTCACGTCTGCAATCTCAAGGGCATCCAGGATTAACTCGCGGTCAAAAAAGCGGACCACGCCATTCTCTTCCTGCTCGGCTTCGATGTCCGTTAGGCTAGGGGGCGCAAACTCAGGCCCAAAATTAACAGCATCGTCATATAGCCCCATCTTTTCCCCCCAATTAAAGATGGCACGGATTGAGACGATTACATTTTTCTGTGTTCGCGGTCGCCGCTTGGAAGTCGTGAGTAGTTGGTTTGCTTCAGAAAAATGGTCTGGCCTTAAATTGCAGATCGCCTTATGAAAAAGCCCTGCTTCTACCAGAAAATTTCTGGCTGCTAGATAGTCCCTTATAGACGACTGCGATAGCTTTCCCGACGCTGCCCGCTTCTTGGCATTAGCCATATGCTTATCACATAGCTCCTTCACGGTCATGCCACCGTTGAGCGTCGGAGGCTCTTGGCCGGCCAGTAGGTAGTCTTTTTCGCGAAGCCAGAGTGAGAGAGCACCATCGGGATCAGAAAGCACCCCGAAGTAAAAGAGTTTGCCCCGAACTTTTTTTGCCCATTGCCCATTCTGGTGAACTGTAAGGGGGAAGCTAGAGTTTTTGAGTTTCCACTTCCGATACCTTTCAACTAATTCCGCCACAACTCCCCGCTCCTCTGCCATTTTTGATCCCTCCAAAGAGTACCTTACAAAAGTCTAGTCATCAAGTCACTGTTGTTCCGTATTACCGGATCAGTAACGACTATTATAGGTAAGATAGAGGGGGTAAAAAGCGGGTACGGTTGTCGTAACGGTTGTCGTAAAAGCTCACTTATTAGATCATGATTTGACATAAGTCCATAAAGAAAGCCGACTTATGTCGGCTTATAGATAGTGGAGACGAGCGGGCACGATCCGCCAACCCCCGGCTTGCAAAGCCGGTGCTCTCCCAATTGAGCTACGTCCCCATTGTAATGGACCCGTTGTAATGAACCCGTGCGAGGGGGTTAGGCCTCGCAAGAATTATAGTATTTTAGCTTACTGGGCGGTCAAAGCAAGGGGCGCGGGTGTTAATCGTCATTTGCCCAATCGAGCGAGCGGGCGACGGCTTTTTGCCAGCGTTTTTGTAACGACTTTCGCGTTTCTGCCGCCATATTGGGCTGGAAGCGGCGGTCGAGGGCCCAGTGGTGGGCCACATCTTCGCGGTCTTTCCAATAGCCCACTGCCAGACCGGCCAGGTAGGCTGCGCCCAGGGCCGTGGTTTCGGCGACCACGGGGCGACAGACTTCCACGCCTAGCAGATCGGCCTGAAACTGCATCAGGTCGTTGTTGGCCGCGGCTCCGCCGTCTACTTTCAAGTCGGGCAGCTCGGCTCCGGCGTCTTTTTGCATGGCTTCTACCAGATCGCCGGTTTGAAAGGCGATTGATTCGATGGCCGCGCGGGCGATGTGGCCGGCGGTCGAGCCACGAGTTAGGCCCATGATTGCGCCGCGGGCGTAAGGGTTCCAGTGCGGCGCGCCGAGTCCCACAAACGCCGGGACCAGGAACACACCGCCGTTGTCGGGCACGGTTTGGGCGAGGGCCTCGACGTCGACCGATTCTTTAATAATGCCCAGCCCGTCGCGGAGCCATTGCACCACGGCCCCGGCCACGAATACCGAACCTTCCAGGCAATAGGTAACCTCGTCACCAATGCCCCAGCCGATTGTGGTGAGGAGATTGTTTTGCGAAACGACTGGTTTCGTGCCGGTGTTCATGAGCATGAAACCACCGGTGCCGTATGTCTTTTTCACGCTGCCGGTTGTGAAACAGGCCTGGCCGAAGGTGGCCGCCTGTTGGTCGCCCGCGTTGCCGGCGATGGGAATCGAGCGACCGAAAAGCTGCTCGTCGGTCTGCCCGAACAGATGGCTCGAGGGCAGCACCTCGGGCAGCATGGCCTTGGGTATGTCGAGTATTTCGAGCAGTTCGTCGTCCCACTCGAGCGTGTTAATGTTGAACAATAGCGTGCGGCTGGCGTTGCTGTAATCGGTGACGTGTCGGCGTCCGCCGGTCAATCGCCAGATGAGCCAGGTATCGATGGTGCCGAAGAGAATTTGTCCTCGTTCGGCCTTGGCCCGCAGGCCTTCGTGCTTGTCCAGCAGGTGTTTGATTTTCGTGCCGGAGAAATAGGCATCCAGCAGCAGGCCCGTCTTTTGACGGAAGGTGGGCTCTAGTCCATCGGCCTTGAGGCGGTAGCAGATAGGCGTGCTTACGCGGCTTTGCCAGACGATGGCGTTGTCGACCGGCCGGCCCGTCTCGCGATCCCAGAGCACCGTGGTCTCACGTTGGTTGGTGACGCCGATGGCGGCGATTTGCTCGGCCGAAAGCGAAGCCTTTGCAATCGCTTCTTGGGCGACTTCCAACTGCGATGACCAGATTTCCTCGGGGTCGTGTTCGACCATGCCGGGCGCGGGCAGGATTTGCTGGAACTCTTTTTGCGCAACCGAAACGATATGCCCTTGGCGGTCAAAAACAATCGCTCTGCTGGAAGTCGTGCCCTGGTCGAGGGCAAGGATGTAGCTTTTCATTCGAGGATCTTTTTCAATTAGAATGGTTGATTTTGGATACCGAAATTGTTAGCCCAGCCGCTTGCGGCGGTTTGTTGAGTAGTGCATTTGTTTGCAATTGCGACTCGTTCTCTGCCCCTGTATTGGTTCAGCGTGAATTGGAAAGGAGCACCTCGGCGGTAAACGGGTATGCGGGGAAGTACGGGTTCCTCTTCTCTGTTTGCGTAAATGCTTGCGATAATAGGCATTGCAATATCTTGGAATAGAGAAGAGGAACCCGTACTTCCCGTCTTTTTGACACTAGAAGTCGATCTTACCCCTTCCATTTTCGACTAAACCAATACACCCCAATTCTCTCCTATTTAGTTGGCTTATGTTTCAGCGCCCGATCAATAAACCGATAAGATTCCTGCCGTACGGGCGTGGGAAAATCGTGCTGGGCGTCGGGATAGCGAGCTTGTATCGACTCGGCCGCACCGTGCAGCTTGTAAATGTCGCCTGCCTTGGCGATTGCTTTTTGTACACCCCGATAGTCGAAGTTGTCGTCGTGCAGAGGCGAGTTGGTCATAAACGGGCGTGGCGCCAACGCGGCCACCAGCTCGTAGAAATCGAAGGGCAGACGGTCGGGATCGAGATCGTAGTGCGTTTTCAAACGGGGCATGTAGCCGTCGTGCGACCAGCCGGCGATATTCCCGCTCATATAGTCGTGGAAAGGCGTCCAGCCGCAGCTGGAGACGACGACCTTCACACGCGGATCGAAGACGCCCAGGAAAATCGAGTTGTGTCCGCCTAGGGAATGGCCGATGGCGGCGATGCGCCCAGGGTCGACCTCATCGAGCGACTGCAAGAGGTCGACGCAGCGCATGTGGTTTAAGATGGCCTTCATGGTGGCCGAGTCGTAGCCGCCTTTGCGGAAATCGAATTTGTAGTCGCCCATGTTAATGTAATCGGGGGCGATAACGACGTAGCCGCGTTGGGCCAGTTCGCGGGCGTATGCACGGTTGGGCAGCGGGCTTTGTCCGTCGGCCACCTTTTTACCCAAAGCCCGATTGGTCGGATGCAGGGCCACGACGGCCGGCCGGGAATGATTCTTGTCGATGCCTTTGGGAATGTAGAGATAAGCGGACAGCCGGTCGCCGGGCTCGGTCACAAAGGTGATCGTCTTACGAGTGTAAGTGGGCGCGTCGAGGGTTTCGCTGGTTTTTATGTCCAACGGCGGAAGCTTGCAGCGGTCGGGCAATGGGCCCATCACGTCTTGCATTCCATCGAGTATGTGCGCGCGGCGGGCGGCCCAGTCTTGGGGTGTTTTCACGGGACGTTCGCTGCCATCGGCGTCACGCACGACAAGCAAATTCGAGTGGTCGGGGTAGTCGCGGCCCTTCGGATCGGCTGCGAAAACGGAGGTGGCAAAAAGGGAGGTTGCGAAAAGCGAGAGGGCAAGCGTTGCGTGCAAGATTTTCATAAATGGACAAGCTCCTTGACTTACGCGTGAGGGTGGTGGAATGTTCGTAAATCAGTGTAGTGCATGGCCCTGGCGGAGTCAATTAGTAGGGTGCGTCCGCGACGCACCATGGGCTTCCTCTAATCCTAGTGCGTCACGGACGCACCCTACGGCACTACTGGAACGTTTGACCGTACGTGAACGGCCCGGCAAGACTGCCTTCCGTTTCTGGCAGGAAGGATCCGGCTACGATCGAAACCTGATGACGACCGAGGCCGTGCAAGCCTCAATCGACTATATTCACATGAATCCCGTTCGTCGAGGGCTGGTCGACGAAGCAAGGCTCTGGCGTTGGTCCAGTTGTAGATGGTATACTGAGGAAAGCCAATGTCGGGATGAAGCATTGCCCACAGTTGAGGGTTGTCCTGCTGAGTTTTGTGATGAGGCTTGATGAAGGACATCGGAGAATGGGTGACTGCACCCAACACTGGCTGACGAGCAGCCCTCTCATTTCTAAACAAACACCAACACAACGAAAACCAAAACCCTACGTAGCAAGGCTTTTATATTTTCCACATCAGTTAAATCTGTTGACTAAATGGCACCCAGCCGATAGATTGTAGGTGTCGTGGGACAAAAACCCACATCTAAACAAACGGACTAGCCAACCACGCCAATGGCTGACTAGCCCTGTACCATCAAGCTAAGGAACTAGCAAGATGATCTGTGTCCATTCTACCAAGCCCGTCCCCCCGTCCGCAAGTCTCATTAGTATGTCTGAATGTGTAGAACGTTTTGGCGTATGTGCCGAGACGCTTCGACGATGGGATGCATCGGGTAAAATCACATCGTATCGGGTCAATGCCCGTTCACATCGACGATTCGACCCACGCGAGATTGCCCAAGCCATGGGCCTAGAAGTTAAGTCAGAAGAAAATAAGGGGGCCATCCCAGTATGCTATTGCCGCACATCCAGTCAATCACAACTTGACAGTCTTCGTAATCAGGTAAGTAGAGCTAGGACAGAAGTATCCGCCCTAGAAGGAATAGCGGAAAAGGATGTTGTTATCTATCAAGAGTGCAAGTCGGCATTCTCATCGCGCGAAAAATTGAACGAACTAACCGAACACATAATCATGGGCAAAATATCAAAGGTCTATGTGATTTGGTTGGATCGTTTGGGACGTGATGGCGTCTTAGAGTTGTTCAAGTCTATCTGTAAAACCCGGAATGTGGAAATTATTATTATTGAGCAAGACGAGTGTTCAGACAGTGAAGAGGTGAAGGCGGGACTACAAGAGTGCATGAACTATCTACAAGTGGTCATCAACAGACGCATGGGCAAACGTGGGGGACAAAAAGTCATGAAGACCATGAGCCAAGAGACATTAGAGTTGTGTTATTCTATGTATAAAAATGGGGAGTCACTACGCACAATTGAGAGCGAGCTAGAAAAGAAGGGGATTAAAGATCAGGACGGCAAACTCTACAAGCGTGGCGTAATACAAAATAGAATCGCCGAAAATCTCAAGGCACTACAAGTCTTGAATAACGACCAGCCACAAAACGACTGTGTGGAGTTTTTACAGAAGTATGTGAAGAAATCCAGGGGAAAGAAGAGCACGGCAAGGGCGTCTATCGCCAGAGCGTGGAAAACACATTGTGAGAAAAACCATTTAATGATGGGGTCTGCGAGTCATTTAACAAAGTCCATCGACAAGGTCTTTCCTAATGTCGTAAGGACAAAGAACAAATACAGAGAAGTGTTCTATGGGGGTTTGGTGTTGACGATCAACAAGGGTGGAAAATAAGTCAGGGGAAAATGTCATAGGGCGGACTATCTAATAAACGCCCATCAGCACTACCCAATGCAATTACAATTCAAATGGCGTACCCCTTGGTCATTCTCTATGATGGCTTGGGGGTTTTTTATTGGGTGATTATTGGGAAGGGGCTATCGCCCAAAATCAGGAAAAATAAAAGAGTGACGGTTTTAGAAATTAGCACCAAAGCCCCTTACCTTCACTCTGTATTAGTCCGTAGGACCACCACCAACACGCCAACCCACTAAGCTATCTCACTAAGGTTAAGAACTAAGCTTAAAAACTAAGCTTAAAAACTAAGGTGGGTAGGGGGGTTGATCGTGGAAGCCAGTCTTGGAAGCCGCCCTTGGACAACGCCCCCCTCTTTCCCCTGAGTTAACGTCTGATTTAGTCTGATTTATAAAACGCCTAATCACCCCAGCAAAACGACTGTGCGTTAGAAACGAATCTGAAGCGAATATAGCCCCTATCAGAGCAATTGATTCTGATAGGGGTTTTTCGTTGTCTGTGGGTGTCTTGGCTAATGTCTGTTGATTGGGTCTTGGGTCTTGTGGATCTAGCTCCATGCAATGGGGGTTGGAAAAGTGGTCGAACTATGAGAGACCAGTTTTACAACCAAAAAAACCACCTCGTCTATTTAACAGATTATCCTGTTATAAATCAGAGATTGAAATATAGGTGGGGGTGTCTTACTCGCACTGGCGGGTTCAAACAATTACCCATAATTGAAAACACTCTATACATCTGAAAAGCCATAGCCAGATATGTGTAGAAATCTACAAGCAG
>CAZISU010000137.1:0-9722 GCA_964541935.1 uncultured Planctomycetaceae bacterium
CCTCGCTTGCGCTTCGGGCTAGTATTTCCAGTCTCATCGCCGGGTTACAACCCGGCCTACAGGCTCTCCCCCACTAGAATTATTTGAGAAGCCTCTTCCGCATCAGGCAAATCCAGGCTTCCGGCGGTTCGGGCTGGTTGGAGCGGAAATGGCCCGCCGCGAGCGAGATGATCTCGAAGTGCGGTTCCACGGTCGTGACAAGCTCTTCGGCGCTGAGCCGCGGGGGGCCGATATCGCGGGGCGGGGCGTCGGCGCTGCCGGTCAGGTTTAGCCACAGGCCGCCGTCTTCGAGGTATGAATGCACCCGTCGCGAGAATTCTTCCCGCAGGGCTTTTGTATCAAAGGAATGCAGGCAGCCGCGATCGAACACAAAACCGAACGGCGCGTCCGGCACATTCTCTTCGAGGAAATCGAGGACGCGGAATGAACACGCGGCCCCTGCCGCTTTCGCACGTCTGCGAGCCTCTTCGACGGCAGTGGGCGAGACATCGCAGGCGGTGACCTCGAATCCCTGTTGAGCGAGCCAGATGGCATTGTCGCCCGTCCCGCAACCGACGTCCATTGCCTTGCACGGCGTAATCGGGAAAGTGGCAAGGGGTTGACCAGTTACCATTTCCAGCAGATTGGAATCCGGCATACCGTGATCCCAGGGTGTGTTGCCCGTTTGATATCGTTCTTCGAATTCTTTTGGGTTGGTCATGTCGCGGCACGAAAATTCTGGTGCGTCGCGGACGCACCCTACGAATCTACGAATCTTAGACGTATTTGCCGATATAATCGACTGCGCCGCCTACGGTATCGACCGACAGCGCCGAGTCGTCGTCCATTTCTATATCAAATTCGGCCTCGAAGGCGGCTACTAGTTCGACCGATTGCGTGCTTTCGGCACCGAGGTCGAACACGAAGTGGTTGTCCATGGCGATCATATCGTCGGATACGTCTAGGACCTGGCAGATGACCTTCTTGACGCGACTTTCCAGTTCCGCTTTTTCCATCGTCGAGTTCTCCTGAGGGGGATTATGCTGCTGGTGCGTCGCGGACGCACCCTACAACGGTTATTCGCTGATTCTGATGCGCACGTCGGCCACCATGTTGCCGATTTTGGCGGGGCCGGCGATCAACGGGTTGACGTCTAGTTCGCTGATACGGTCGAAATCGCTTACGAGTTGCCCAACCCGCACGAGGCAATCCTGGATGTTGTCGATATCGGCACAGGCTCCGCCGCGGGCGCCTTCCAACAGATCGCAGGCCTTGACCTGATGGATCATGCGTCTGGCGGTGCCTTCGTCCATAGGGGCCAGGGCGAAGGTGACGTCTTTGAAGAGTTCGACGTAGATCCCACCCAGGCCAAACATTATGGTGGGGCCGAAGACCGGGTCGCGTTTGCCGCCTAGAATGATTTCATAGCCGGTGGGGATCATGCCACGGACGAGGATGCCGTCGATAGTGGCGTCGGGCGCCATTTTGGCCACGTTTTTGAGCATGGTTTCGTAGGCCTGAGCAACAGCGTCGGCGTCCGGCAGGTCGAGCACCACGCCCTTGACCTCCGACTTGTGGATGATCTGATGGCTGACCACGCGCAGCACGGCCGGATAGCCGATTAGCTCGGCGGCGGCCACGGCTTCCTCAACCGTTTTAGCCAGCCGATGCTCGGGCACGGGCAGCCCATAGGCCTTCATGACGGCCAGGGCCTCGTCCTCGTTGAGGTAGCCGACCGGAGCTTTGTCGATAATGGCCTGGACGGCCGCCTCGTCGACCGCCAGCCGCTTGGGATCTTCGACACTCTGCTTGCGCCAGTTGCGAATTTTCTGAATGTCGGCCATGGCCTCGCAGGCCCATTCCGGCAGGATATAGTGGGGGATGTGCGACTGCTGCAAAAGTTGTATGCCCGGCTGCACGTCCGAGGCGCCCATGAACGAGCAGGCGATGGGTTTGGTGGCAGTTTCGTGAACGCGGCAGATGCCCTCGGCGATGGCCTCGATGTCGGTCATCGACTGCGGCGTGAGGATCACCAGTGCCTGATCGACGTTGGGATCTTGCAAAACGGCCTCGACGGCCGCGTCGTAGCGGTCTGCCCGCGCGTCGCCGATCACGTCGACCGGGTTTTTCACATTGGCCGTGGCGGGCAGGGCCTGCTTGAGCTTTTTGGTGGTCGATTTCTCGAACCGCGGGATCGAGAGCCCGAACCCTACGGCGGCGTCGGTGGCCATCACACCCGGCCCGCCGGCGTTGGTGACGATTGCCAAGCGGTCGTCCGTGGGCATGGGCTGGTTGGCGTACATGACTGCCGAATTGAACATCTGTTCGATGCTGGACACGCGGATGATGCCAGCCTCGCGGAAGACCGCGTCGCAGATCGCGTCCTCGCCTGCCAGCGAGCCGGTGTGGCTGCTGGCAGCGTCGGCGCCTTGGGGCGTGCGGCCCGATTTGATGGCCAGGATGGGCTTGGCGTTTTCCCCACGGGTAACCCGCCGCGCGGCCTCCATCAGCCCTCGCCCGTCGCGTAGTTCTTCGAGGTAAAGCAGGATAATGTCGGTGGCCGGATCCTTGTGCAGGTAGTCGAAAAGTTCGATCTCGGTGACGCCCGCCTTGTTGCCGAAGCTGACGAACTTCGAGAAACCGATGGCCTTTTCGCGCGCATAGTCCAACACGGCCGTACATAGCGCGCCGGACTGGCTGAGGAAGGCGATCCGCCCGGCGGCGGGCATTTTTCGGGCGAAAGAGGCGTTTAACTGCACCCCAGGGTCGGTATTGATAACCCCGAGGCAGTTAGGGCCGATCATCGCAATGCCGTATTCCGCACAGATATCTTTGATCCGCTGCTCGCGCTTGATGCCCTCGGGGCCGACTTCGCGGAAGCCGGCGGAAATCACAATTACCGACTTGATACCCTTCTGCCCGCACTGCACCAGTGCGCGTTCGACGACGTTGGCCGGATAGACGATGACCGCCTGGTCGACCTCGTCTTCGATATCTAGCACGTAGCGATAGGCCTTGACGGCGCAGATGCTGCGTTTTCCCGGGGCCACCGGGTAGACCGTGCCGCGATATCCGCTGGAGAGGATGTTGTAGAAAATGTCGTATGGAACGGTGCCAGGCGTGGGTGTAACACCCAAAACGGCCACGCTTTTGGGGCTAAAAGTGCCGTCCAGGGCGTGTTTTTGCGGGCTGTCGGATTGCGTGGTATTCGCGGAAGTCGTGCTCATCAAAAACCCTCTTCGCGTAACGGTTGCATCAAGAAAAACAACAACGTTGGCCCCACAGCAGAAGCCGATTGAGCGATCCGACGACGAGTTCTCGTCAACGAACGATCGAGCCATCAAGCATACCCGAAACGGGCGAGAGCTCCAAGCCGATTATAGGAAAGTATTGAAAATAATTTCTGATTACCGGGGTGCCATGGTCCACGCTTGCGTGGCCATGCTGGAAGTGCTCGACCACTAAAACACCCACATGCCCACGACAAGCGTGGGCATGGCACCCCGTACACGGCTGACGGCTCAGAGCAACGGGCTGAGCAGCTTGGCGATGTTTTGCACGGTTTTTTGCAGTACCGAGCGGTTTTGCCAGTCTCTTGCGGTCAAAAGAATCGAGTTGCCGATGTACTCCTGCTGCTGGGCTCGCAGGCGGCTGGTAACGTCGGCGTCGTAGAAGAGCAGATTGATTTCGAAGTTTATGGCAAACGAGCGGATATCGAAATTGCTTGAGCCGATCAGTGCCAGCGAGCCGTCGATGCTCATGGTTTTCGAGTGCAGCAAGCCGGGCTGGTATAGATACAGATCGACGCCCGCATCGAGAAGACTATCGTAATATGAGCGTGATGCGGCCCCCACCAGAATCTGGTCGGAGCGGTTTGGCAAGACGATTTCCACCTGAACGCCACGTAGCACGGCCGTTTGAATGGCTTGCAGGAAGGCTTCGTCGGGCACGAAGTAGGGCGAGGTGATGGTCACACGGCTTTTGGCTCCGTAGAGGGCGTTGACGACCATATACTGGTAGTTTTCGACCGGAAAACTGGGCCCACTGGGCAGTGTCTGAACGGCCGTATCGCCGACAATCAGCGGTTCGGGGAAGCAATCATCGCTGTCGAGCTTCTCTTTCGACTCGAAGAACCAATCTGACACAAAAACGGCCTGCAACTGCAAAACGATCGGCCCGCGGAGGCGGATCATCATGTCGTGCCAGGCCATGTCCTTGTGGCCGTAGTTGGCATCGACGATGTTTTGCGAGCCGGTATAGCCCGTATGTCCGTCGATGACCGCGATTTTGCGGTGGTTGCGAATGTCTGCCCTGCCACTGATGAAACGCACCGGCAGCACGCCGTGGACCTCGATGCCGGCGGCTTGCATCTCATGCGCCAAGCCCTTGAGGGTGGGCCGCGAGGCCATGGCATCCATCAGCACGCGACACACCACGCCGCGTCCGACCGCACGTCGCAGGGCGTCGAAAACTTTCCGGCCCGTTTGATCGTCGGCAAAAATATAGAATAGCAGGTGGACGTGGTTGCCGGCCCGCTCGATGTCGTCGATCAGCCGCGAGATGGCCTCGTCGGTATCGCAGATCAGTTCGGCTTCGTTCCCGCCGAGGATGGGCATATTGCCCAGGTGTTCGGCTAACTCTACGACCTCGCGAAACTCTTCGGGAAGATTTTCGCGCACGAGTCCCGGTGTTTTCTTGAACGCATCGGACAGATCTTTGATTTGCTGGTTGACATAAGTGTATTGCTGGGCCCGGTCGCTAGGCAGGCGGGTGCGGCCAATCAAAATGTACAGCACCAGACCGATCCACGGTTGAAAAAAGATAACCAGCAGCCAGGCCATGGTGGAACTTGGACGTCGCTTGCGGGGGTTTACGACCAGCACGACCAGCATAACGATACGAACCGTCCATTCCGCAAAGTACAGGAAATACCAAGAAACGAAATCCCAGGTCGTCGGGTGCAGAAGATCAGAATCTCCTAGACAGAAGTACCCGCTGGAAAAGTCTCCTAACATGCATGTCGTTCCTTGGAAATTTACCCGATAATTACAGCGTTTCGCTCGTCGGCTCTTATTTCTTATCGACGCCGGAGAGGCAACAGCTTGATACGCGATGCCGTCATGAAAGAGTAAGAGCCCGGCCCCCAACCGGTCGTGGCGGCATTGGCAGTCGGATCGGTCGACACGGTATTGCTGGCTCGCCCCCCGCTGGTAGTCTGTGGCGGTATTTCTTGGTATGATGAGGGGATGGGACATTGGACCTGAGACTTGAGGTCTCAGGTCCCATAGCTCACAGCTCACACTCACAGCTCACAGCCACCAACTCCCACACCACCCCACGACCCACGATGACATCAGACAATAACGGCCCCTCACGCGACGAAATCGCCGAGCGCTACCTCGACCAGCTTCCTTACGAGCCGTATCCGGTCCAGGAGGAGGCTCTGTTTGCTTGGTTTGCGGCCGAGCAGGGAGTTTTGGTGTGCGCGCCCACGGGGACGGGCAAGACGCTCATCGCCGAGGCCGCCCTCTTCGAAGCCCTACACGAGGGCCGACGTGCTTATTACACGACACCGCTGATCGCGCTCACCGAACAAAAGTATCAGGAGATGCAAGATTCGGCCGTACGCTGGGGATTTTCGGCCGACGATGTGGGCCTGGTGACCGGCAACCGGCAAGTTAACCCCGGCGCAAAGATTCTGGTCGTGGTGGCCGAGATCCTTTTCAACCGCTTGATCCATCGCGAGGCGTACGAGTTCGACGACGTTTCGGCCGTGGTCATGGACGAGTTCCACAGCTTCAACGACCGCGAACGGGGTATCGTCTGGGAATTCACGTTGGGTCTGTTGCCCGAGCATGTGAGAACGCTGCTGCTTTCGGCCACGGTGGGCAACTCGCGCGAGTTCATCCAGTGGCTCAAACGCAGCCACAACCGCAAGCTGGAGCTTGTGCAGGGCGACGAGCGCAAAGTGCCACTCACGTTCAATTGGATCGGCGACATGCTCCTTACCGAGCAGATCGAGTTCATGGCCAAGGGCGACGACGAGGCTCGCACCACGCCCTCGCTGATCTTCTGCTTCAACCGCGAGGAGTGCTGGAACGTGGCCGAGCAGCTCAAGGGCAAGAAGATGCTCGCGGGCGACCAACAGGCTCGCTTGGCCGAGGAGCTCAAAGGCCACGACTGGTCCAAGGGCGCCGGGCCCAAGCTGCGTCAGATCCTGCAACGCGGGGTGGGCGTTCACCACGCCGGCATTCTGCCCAAGTACCGCCGCATCGTTGAAGATCTCTTCCAACGCAAGTTGCTTTCGGTAGCCACGTGTACCGAAACGTTGGCGGCGGGTATCAATCTGCCGGCCCGCTCGGTCGTCGTGCCCAACATCCTCAAGGGCCCACCGGGCAAGAAGCGGATACTCGAATCCAGCACCGCCCACCAGATTTTCGGACGCGCCGGCCGACCCCAGTTCGACGACCGTGGACATGTCTTCGTGCTGGCGCACGAAGACGACGTGAAAATCTCGCGTTGGAAAGATCAATACGACCAGATCCCGGAAAAAACCAAGGACCCGGGGCTGATGAAGGCCAAAAAACGCCTCAAAAAGAAGATGCCCAAGCGACGTTCCACCGTGCAATATTGGAACAAGGAGCAGTTCGATAAGCTTTGCGCGGCCGAGCCCGGAAACCTTTCCAGCCGCGGCACGCTGCCCTGGCGTCTGCTGGCCCATATTCTTAACGCCTCGCCCGAGGTCGAAACGGTCCGCAAGCTAGTCGGCAAGCGGCTGATGGATTCGAAGCATGGCGAAAAAGCACAAGAGTCGCTGGAAAACATGCTCATGACGCTCTGGCGGGCGGGCTACGTGACGCTCGAACCGGAACCGCCCAAGCGAAACGAGTCGGCGGATGCAGACGACTCGAACGCGGAACAGTCGCCCACGGAACGGGAGCCCACGGATACCGATGAGTCTGGCAACGGCAACGGCGATGGCAAGCCGAAATCCAGCGGGTTGTTCGGCTCGATCAAACTGGCCAAGGGCGAGAGCCTTTCCGACGCGATTACCAAGGCGCTCGATAAAGGCAAATCTGGCGATAAATCGAACGAGCCCCAAGAGCCCATCTACCGGCCGGAATTTGCCCATCCCACGCCCGAGATGCAGAAGCTCTTGCAGCTTCGCGGCGTCAACCCGCTGTACGGTATCTTTTTAATCAACCACATGGGCATCGCCGATCGCAACGAGCGCATCCAGGCGATGGAAAGCGTCTTGGAACTGCCAAGTTCGGTGGGCTACCACGTTCATGTGCCCAATCACGACCAGTTGCCGCCCGGGCCGCTGGCCACCATGCGGCTGGACGAACAGCTTTTGCGGCTGGGCTTGGCTACGGCCGAGGAACTCACCGAACAGCCCCGTGATGAAGCCGATCGCTACAATCTCCGCTTCGGCGAGGAGCGGGTGTTCGTGCTCTCGTTGGCCGAAAAGCTACGCCGCTTGTTCAACTACGATTTCCCCGGCGTTCATGACGTGCGCACCGGCTCGGTCTGGGCTGCCGGCGAACTGCTCGAATTCGGCGGCGATTTCAACAATTACATCACCAGTAAAAAGCTACAGAAACAAGAGGGCGTGATCTTCCGCCACCTGCTGCGGCTGATTCTCCTAATCGCCGAATTCGCCCAATTTACCCCGCCGGACACAACAGAGGAGGAGTGGCGCGGCGATTTGCATGAAATTTCCGCCAAACTGTCCGAGTCTTGTCGCCAGATAGACCCCTCCAGCACGGAAAAAGCACTCGAACAGGCGGCCCACGAGCAGGCCAGTTCGGACGAAGGCGATTCAATGATTTAGCAGTGAGAGGCTGACAGTGAGAGGCTGACAGTGAGCGGCAGTCTCTCAGGGAAGTCACATTTTTTCCAAAGTTTACTTGACAAGCGCAAGCGAACCGGTATAATCAGCGAAATCACGCAAATTTTTTTCTTGCAGCCGATGGTATACCTTAGTATAAGGAAGTTATGACTGAAGTGATCTTGAGTCCCCGTAGAGTAGTGTCCGTCGTTTTTTTTCGGTGTTACACCTAGCATTTACAGGAGAACTACCATGTTTGCGCGGAGTCCTATTTGGGCGGTCATAATCGCCCTGATTGCAGTGTTATTATTTTCCTCTTCGGGCAGGGCCAACGAGTTGGCCGCAGATTCCTTTTTGAGCGGTTCCTCGTCAGCTGCCGGCGAGTATGCGACCGGCGGCTTGGTTTCGCAGAACCCCACGGTTTCCAACTTCAATACAGCCTGGTCCAGCGGGCTGATCTCCTCCGAAGGCGGCACATTCGACGCCGTCGACACGGGCCTCTACTGGCCCGACTACGCGGTCAGCGGCGGGGCCGTTTCGCAATCGAGCGCTTTGCCCGAATCGGCCGTGCGAGTTTTCGAGAACCCCAACGCGGGCGCCACGCCCGTCTATATCTCGGGCCTGATGTCGTTCGAGGCGGGTTTCAACACGGCGACTACCACGACTGCCTATACGGGACTGCTTAACGCCGAAGAGGGCGATACGGCCGTGCCGTGGGTGATCGGCCTGCAATGGGGATTCGCTGGCAACGGCAGCGGCGTCGACGCCGTGATTCGCGCCCGCACCGAGGTTGTAATCAGCGAAGAGGAAAGCGAATTCATTCCATTGAACCACACCATCGCCACGGACATTTCGCCGGGCACACACCTGTTCGTGGCGCGAATCGACCGCGATTACAATGCCGATAGCACGGGCCCCGATCTGGTTACGCTCTGGCTCGACCCGGCCGCCAACGTGACGGAGGTCGATTTGCAGCCGACCCTCTCCATGGACACCCACTGCTGGCTTGTGGCTTCGGCGAGCGAGCGAAAGGTCGACACATTGATTTTGAACACGACCGGCGCCGATTCGCCGGTAATGTACGACGAGATTCGCATGGGCGAAACGTGGCAAGACGTTTTGCCCAACGCTCCGCTTCCACCGAGACCCGATAGCAGTCCCATTGTTCTGCAAGAGGGGCTTTTCGGCTACGAATACGTCGATGCCCACGTTCGCGGCGGTTCGTACGCGACCAGGAACTTCGGCGATTATGATGAGAACACGACGGGCACGGTAAACGGTTCTACTCCCATGCGAGGGCTGATGGCCTTCGGCCTGGACGAGATTCCCGAAAATTCGACGATAGACGAGGTGACGTTGGAATTGACCGTCAAGCGGACCGACATTCAAGGCGACGGTACCGGAGATATCGGCATTTATGCGATGGACCCGGCCATCACCACGGACATGGTTGAAAGTGAAACGACCTGGCTCCAGATCGACGCCGACAACGCTTGGCCGGTTGGCGGTGGAGATCCCACGGCGACCCTTTTGAGTTCCGTGCCCGAGTTCGGGTCCGAGACGGCCGAAGGAACCGTCAAAACATTTGCGAGCACGGCGGAATTGATCGCCGCCGTCCAGGCCGCTTTAGACAGCGGCACCACGCTTAACATGGTGCTGATGGCGCCCGGCACCGAGGCCCTTAGTCAACGAAACTTCGTGTCGTTCTATTCCGACGATACGGGCACCCAGGAAAAACGTCCCAAGTTGACGATTTCTTACTCGCCGGGCCCGGACCCGATCCCCGGCGATGCCAACAACGACGGTGTGGTCAACGACGCCGACGCCGCAACTTTGGCCGCCAACTGGCTCAGCACCGACGCAAGCTGGATCCAAGGCGACTTTAACGGCGACGGCAACGTCGACGATATCG
>CAZISU010000138.1:0-9716 GCA_964541935.1 uncultured Planctomycetaceae bacterium
AAGCATCGTATCCGCGCTTGAAACCTTGGGCGTCGCCCTCTTCGCGAGGGCGTGGATTGAAACTTTCTTTCCACTTCCAACAGCGAAGAAAAGATTCTGGTCGCCCTCTTCGCGAGGGCGTGGATTGAAACTCTCAGCGAGCCGAGCTTATATGTGGCACGCGATGTCGCCCTCTTCGCGAGGGCGTGGATTGAAACGTGCCACGATATACCATGACTGTCATGCCGTTGTAGTCGCCCTCTTCGCGAGGGCGTGGATTGAAACTCTAGATCATCCTCTACATCCTCGCCAACGTCACCGTCGCCCTCTTCGCGAGGGCGTGGATTGAAACGACGACATCGACGCCATCGTGAAACTACTCGACGTCGCCCTCTTCGCGAGGGCGTGGATTGAAACGATGGTATTCAGCTACCGAGGCAGTGACTTTTCGTCGCCCTCTTCGCGAGGGCGTGGATTGAAACAATTGAATAGCCCCAAAATGGTTATGGCAGTTGATGTCGCCCTCTTCGCGAGGGCGTGGATTGAAACGACCAACCAGGCTTTTAATATTTCATAGTTTTTCGTCGCCCTCTTCGCGAGGGCGTGGATTGAAACTCCTTATGCAATCAGGTGAGGGAAAGGGTCGCGGTCGCCCTCTTCGCGAGGGCGTGGATTGAAACAAGCTAACTATTTCAATACTAACATGACTAGGTGGTCGCCCTCTTCGCGAGGGCGTGGATTGAAACATTATAAGAACCCTGGTGATGATAACCCGTTTGGTGTCGCCCTCTTCGCGAGGGCGTGGATTGAAACATCGTTCCGCTCATGGCTCTTTCCCTTTCTACCGTCGCCCTCTTCGCGAGGGCGTGGATTGAAACAATTGACTTGGCCTATCGGTTCTACGCTCGGCGAGTCGCCCTCTTCGCGAGGGCGTGGATTGAAACGTCTTGGAAATAGCCATAAAATCATTTTTCTCTGTCGCCCTCTTCGCGAGGGCGTGGATTGAAACTCCTCTTGCTCTTGCTCCGACTCCGACTCCGACTCCGTCGCCCTCTTCGCGAGGGCGTGGATTGAAACGCTAGGTCGATCTCACCGCCCGTGAATGGGTTGGTTGTCGCCCTCTTCGCGAGGGCGTGGATTGAAACTTCATACCACACAAAAAATAGCCCCTCGCTTGTTGAGTCGCCCTCTTCGCGAGGGCGTGGATTGAAACGCTAGACTGGATCGGCCAACTGGCCGCCGAGTGGTCGCCCTCTTCGCGAGGGCGTGGATTGAAACGACGTGATGACATGTTGTTTTCCGGATATTGAGTGTCGCCCTCTTCGCGAGGGCGTGGATTGAAACAAGTATAGACTTGCCAATTGTCTTTCTTTCCCTGTCGCCCTCTTCGCGAGGGCGTGGATTGAAACTCCCTGTAATACAGTATGCACTATAATTCAATAAGTCGCCCTCTTCGCGAGGGCGTGGATTGAAACCGATTGTCGATTGACTCACTTGTGATAGGTCGCGGGTCGCCCTCTTCGCGAGGGCGTGGATTGAAACTCTTGAAGCCGACCCGTTGCAAGTAGGGTACTCGCGTCGCCCTCTTCGCGAGGGCGTGGATTGAAACATAATTGGTCTCTCTCTAAGCAAGAATCTTGGAGTCGCCCTCTTCGCGAGGGCGTGGATTGAAACCGTTGGTCCATGATTCCCGCCTTACATAAGGCGGTCGCCCTCTTCGCGAGGGCGTGGATTGAAACAACTGCAAGCCCGGTGAATTCCTTGCAGATACCGGTCGCCCTCTTCGCGAGGGCGTGGATTGAAACAACGAAAAGTTGCAGTCGATGCGTGAGAGCATCGAAGTCGCCCTCTTCGCGAGGGCGTGGATTGAAACAAGCCCACGCTGCATGTCCGTCGCCATGCCTCTGGTCGCCCTCTTCGCGAGGGCGTGGATTGAAACATGATTAGAATCCCTCAAAAACAGAGTCTAGAGTCGCCCTCTTCGCGAGGGCGTGGATTGAAACCGCAAATGATCTTGATCCTTGCCCCGTAACGGAAGTCGCCCTCTTCGCGAGGGCGTGGATTGAAACTTGACGTATCTTGCGGGGCTTGCGGGGTAGTTCGGTCGCCCTCTTCGCGAGGGCGTGGATTGAAACTATGGGTGTGGTGCATTTTTCCCACAATTCCTTGTCGCCCTCTTCGCGAGGGCGTGGATTGAAACTTTCCCTTTTCCCTCCCCCGTTTGCATCAGTATGTCGCCCTCTTCGCGAGGGCGTGGATTGAAACAATAGCCTTTCTTGCTTTCGGAGGTTTGTAACCGTGGTCGCCCTCTTCGCGAGGGCGTGGATTGAAACCCTTGCCTATACGCTGGACTTGAAAAACCAACTAGGTCGCCCTCTTCGCGAGGGCGTGGATTGAAACACTAACTAATGTATTACATTGGTTAGTTTATCATGTGTCGCCCTCTTCGCGAGGGCGTGGATTGAAACGATGTCACTACCTGTGATTATCGGAAATCCCGAGTCGCCCTCTTCGCGAGGGCGTGGATTGAAACAATTAGTAGATATCCTGGCGACCAGAGCTTGACTGTCGCCCTCTTCGCGAGGGCGTGGATTGAAACTATCTGTCGCAGCGACCAGATCATTGTTGATGCCGTCGCCCTCTTCGCGAGGGCGTGGATTGAAACGTTGCGCACAGTTGCGAACGGCTCGGCGTTGATTAGTCGCCCTCTTCGCGAGGGCGTGGATTGAAACGAGTTCCAATGGTGGGCGTTGCCCACAGAATGAAGTCGCCCTCTTCGCGAGGGCGTGGATTGAAACTTCAGGCGATAACATGGGATCTGATTCGTATACGTGTCGCCCTCTTCGCGAGGGCGTGGATTGAAACGCCTTCGATCTTGCAAGGCGGCAAAGCCTATGAGGTCGCCCTCTTCGCGAGGGCGTGGATTGAAACTTTAAAGGTATCACGTTTGACAAACTGATTGAAGGTCGCCCTCTTCGCGAGGGCGTGGATTGAAACATTAGATTATGATAACCTAGAACTACGAATTCCGGCGTCGCCCTCTTCGCGAGGGCGTGGATTGAAACTGTAGGTGTTTAATCTCTCTACACTTAGTTGTGGGTCGCCCTCTTCGCGAGGGCGTGGATTGAAACTGAAAGAAGCCGGACACAATGTGCAATTGTTGAGTCGCCCTCTTCGCGAGGGCGTGGATTGAAACTTCCGACGTTTCGGGGTAAGTGTTGTATCGGCGGGTCGCCCTCTTCGCGAGGGCGTGGATTGAAACATCCGGGCCATTGAAGACGCGCTGGGCGGTTCGCCGTCGCCCTCTTCGCGAGGGCGTGGATTGAAACTGCAAGTCCCTCACGAACGATGAGCGTATTAAACGTCGCCCTCTTCGCGAGGGCGTGGATTGAAACATTAGCCAGCAGGTCGGCCACGCTACCACCGAGGGTCGCCCTCTTCGCGAGGGCGTGGATTGAAACAATGTATTTCAGCATGTTCTCACGGGTTACGGACTGTCGCCCTCTTCGCGAGGGCGTGGATTGAAACACGCTAATCAGGCACGACTCCACCACACCGCACGTCGCCCTCTTCGCGAGGGCGTGGATTGAAACACCGGGTGCGTTGGAGCAAGACATACCGTTCGGATGTCGCCCTCTTCGCGAGGGCGTGGATTGAAACGTCACAATCTGCGGGAGCGCTTTCGGATGCAACCGTCGCCCTCTTCGCGAGGGCGTGGATTGAAACAGCTATTTTAATGCTTCCTCTAGCATCCCACATTGATGTCGCCCTCTTCGCGAGGGCGTGGATTGAAACAATAAGAGCATCTTAAAGTTGTCGGGCATGGAAGGTCGCCCTCTTCGCGAGGGCGTGGATTGAAACCTCAGAGCGATTGAAAAGGCTTGCAAAGACTTACCGTCGCCCTCTTCGCGAGGGCGTGGATTGAAACTTCTTAGTGGCGGGCTTAGCAGCTTTGGGGGCAGCGTCGCCCTCTTCGCGAGGGCGTGGATTGAAACGATACCTCTGCTAGACTCGTAAGTGTTGAGAGCAACGTCGCCCTCTTCGCGAGGGCGTGGATTGAAACACATAAGTGTTCTAAACAAGGGTCCAGAAACTCGTCGCCCTCTTCGCGAGGGCGTGGATTGAAACGATGATAGTGCGGGCGGGTAGTATTCGCAGGGGTGTCGCCCTCTTCGCGAGGGCGTGGATTGAAACAACTTCAACTACGCTCTAACTTCGTTCTAGCTACGGTCGCCCTCTTCGCGAGGGCGTGGATTGAAACTTGCTCGTGCTCTTCTTTGTACGGTCGGTGGCCGTCGCCCTCTTCGCGAGGGCGTGGATTGAAACACCGCCGACGAGTTGGCAACGGTGGCAGACCAACTGGTCGCCCTCTTCGCGAGGGCGTGGATTGAAACAATGAAGATGTTCACTTCGGCCGATTCGACGTTTGTCGCCCTCTTCGCGAGGGCGTGGATTGAAACATGTTTAGCGATGAATGCATCGACATTTAACGAGGTCGCCCTCTTCGCGAGGGCGTGGATTGAAACAATATACGATCACGCATGGGTTTGCTTGTATGTGGTCGCCCTCTTCGCGAGGGCGTGGATTGAAACATCCCAGAAGGCGGAATGGCTACCCGTTACGAGTAGGTCGCCCTCTTCGCGAGGGCGTGGATTGAAACCACCAATCCGGTATTCAATCTCACTGCCATTGAAAAGTCGCCCTCTTCGCGAGGGCGTGGATTGAAACAATTGTTTTAATACTGACACGTATACAGTGTTTGTCGCCCTCTTCGCGAGGGCGTGGATTGAAACATTCCGCCAGGTCTTTCCACGGGACACCGAGTGGTCGCCCTCTTCGCGAGGGCGTGGATTGAAACCATGTAATCCTCGGCATCGCCGCCGTTGTGATCTGTCGCCCTCTTCGCGAGGGCGTGGATTGAAACTCGAAACGCGAAATACGATCCACAAGCAGATTTGTGTCGCCCTCTTCGCGAGGGCGTGGATTGAAACTCAACGCCGTGAATTAGCAGAACTTAAGCAGCGGCGTCGCCCTCTTCGCGAGGGCGTGGATTGAAACCCGAAGGGAGTAACGCTCGTACGCGCGTACGACTAGTCGCCCTCTTCGCGAGGGCGTGGATTGAAACTGATTCGCTAGGTGGTTTCCGTGTGGCAAGTGTTCCTGAGCCCGGTAGCATCACCTTGTTGCTCTGCGGGCTGGCGAGTTTGGCGTTTCTAAGGTGGCGATAGACCGCTTGGTCAACAACCACTCCTGGCGGGTTTCGGCGTGCCGGGTTTTTCTCGGTGCGGAATTTGTTGTATATTAGCTGGCATCGGGACGGCCGGGAGCGATTGCAACGCGACCGGCCAAGCGGTCCCTGGCGCGATGGGTGCTTCTCACCTTTCGCATCGTCGCGCCGGGGATCGGTCCGATTAGACGAAAGGAGATTCTCATGAAAACCGCCGAGGTGCAGCAAAAGGCTGCCGCCCTATCAAGTCAATTCCAGACGCTTGAACAGAATTTCCGCGGAATCGACCCGGCGGGCGGGTATCAACGTGTCATTGATCTCGCCGCCTACGGGGCCAAATTGTGCAAGAAAGCCTATGAAGCCGGCCTGCTTGATCTTGGGCCGTACAGACGTTTCATGGCCCTCCGCGTCCTTTGCGAGCCAAACAAGAAGGACCGGTCCGAGACGTGGAAGGACATACCCGAGACGTACATCGCGATTCTGGACCAGCTTCCATCCAAAGCCGAGTACGACGAGGCTCTAAACAAAATCGTAAGCCGGTCTGGGAAGCTGCCGGACCCACTTCCTGACGAGTTGAATGAGATGTGGGACCGTGTTATTGAGGAGTGCAATGAACACCTGGAGAAACTGCCGTCGGAGAGGATGTGGCCGAGCATGGACTTGGCCGATATGTGGGCCGGTACGTGGATGGCGATTGTCTTCCATCTGCGTACAGATCACCCCGGCGAATTGCCGTGTAATCCGTTCGTGCAGAGTGGCTATCTGTGGCACGTCCGAGGACAAACCCCACGCAACGCCAAGAAGGAGTGGCGGTCCCTGGCTCAGAACTACGCGATAGTTGCCGAATGGCTGGCTGCCGTCATGGACAGAGATAAGAAGGAGGTCAGCGGCGACGAAACGTCCCCGGCGACCAAGTTCCAATGGACTGTGCCCCTGCTGGAGGGGTGCGTGTTTGCTTTACTGAAAGAGGTCGAGTATCCGACAGAGCGGCAGGCCGTCGAGCGGATCGCCGCCAAGTCCGGCAAGCCCGAGCCGTCGCGGACGACGCTGCGCAAGACCTCCGCTTGGCAGAACCACTCGCCGAAAACACCGAAACCGCGCACAACCAATGAAGCACAAAGTGGCGTGTCCCCCGCCCAGAACGCGGACGCTGCGGTATCGCACCAGGAGGTGACGGACGCGGTGCTCGACATCCAGGACAAGCTTCAGCGGCAACTGGTGGACGACGAGCGGGCGGCCGTCGACTGGGAGCTCCAGAAAGCCGGGGCGGACGAGAAGGAGCGGGACGAGGCGATTCGGCAACTAATCCAGGGTTTCAGGAGCGGCGATATGTGACGGAATAGACTTTGGTCGCGCCTTGGTCGCGCCCAAATTGGAACAACCTGAGCCTTGTATATAAGCCGTGGCGCGTTGGTCACGGCTTTTTTTGCGCCCATGCCACGTATTGAAACAGCCGCGACGAAGCGGCCTCAACAAGAAGCAAAGGAGGCGCAAGAACGTGATGGTTTCCAATCTGCTCACAATTCGACGAATGGCGAGCCTGCTGGGGGTGGCCGAGGAAGACGTATCCCTGGCACTGATGATCCCCCCCGTCGTGCAGCCTACGAGCCGTGCTGATGAAACTCGTGTGTTCGACCGGGAGGCATTTGACATTGTGCGGCATCGCCTTGAGTCGCTGACGCTCGACGCCGGCAACGAGGAGGTGGACCGATGGAGGTGACGAATGAAACGCCCCGCTAAACGCCCCGATAAACCCCCTGCTATCGGCTACGGCTCGATACGCGGCGACGAAATCTACCCGCTAAGAGAAGTGGGCCGCCGCCTTGGATGGGAGCAAAAGACCATCCGCCGGGCACAACGGGAAGGCCTGAAGACGATCATGTTTGGGCGGTTCAAATATGTTCGCGGCGAGGACGTACACGCTTTTTTTGACAAGCTGGCCGAGCAGCAAGCCGGGGAGTTGACGCATGATTGACAGCACCCTCGACCTCGACCGCTACAACGTCCACCTGCGCCTCGTACACGACGACGGCGGAAACTTCAAACCGTAAAGGAATACTTTTAATGAGCACCACCCTAGCAACCACCACCGACGAAAAAAGAGACTTCGACCGACTCGATAAGGTTGTAGCCGCAGGCATTGGCGCCTTTGTCGAAACAGGTCGTGCTCTACTGGAGATTCGCACCCGCAAACTCTACCGCGAAGAGTACGGGACGTTTGAAGAGTACGCGAAGCGGTCGCATGAACTCACAAGGACGTATGCCCATCGGCTTATTGATGCGGCTGAAATCATGGACGATTTGTTGCCAATTGGCGACATTCTTCCCAAGTCCGAATCGCAATGTCGCGAACTCACCTGCGTCCCCTCCGAAGACCTTCCCGAAGTCTGGACAGCTATCTGCGGACAGGCAGAGGCTGAGGATGTTAATGTCACCGCCAAGTACATCCGCAAGCAGGTGGAGCCGTATCGGAATACAGAAGAGGACGAAGGGGAAACCGAGGAGGAAGTCGAAGAAGAAGAGGAAGCGTTCGACCAGCCCAATGCTGAATTTGCACTGATCGAATGGCTGCGAGCGACACTAAACAAGTGGCCGAAGGAATGCCGCGAAGATGCGGCTCACTGGATACGTCAGATTCTCGAAACGGAGTATGGCCTGCAAGGCGGCGTGACGGCGCAAGAGGTTAAAAATCTGACCGCCCAACACCTCAAAGATAATACCAACCTTTGGGCGGCGGAAGGCGATCTGCAAAACGCCATGCAGGCAGAGATTAACCGCTGGCCCGAAAGGTATCGAGTTACTGCGGTCGAAGCGATCCGAAGCGGCGTAGTAAAGGTGTACCGCGAAATGGACACTAGCACCATGACCAGTGGCATTGCTTACCGACTGCGAAATATCCGCGACGACGCTATCTACCACAAAGAGGTGGCCGCCCTGCGGCAGGTAATGGACGACAGCGATGCCCGCCGGAAAGCCATGAGCACTAAATAGCAGCGGCCCGCGTGACGCCAATCACGGGGCCGCTTCGAAATAGGAATTATTTATGAGTATAGCAGATGGATCTGCAAACACCAAGCCACCACCGGACCGCCCGGAAAACACCATTGTCGGCCACGTCCACAACGGTTTCCTGGCCCGAATAATGAACTACTCGCCACCGACCGTTGTGGTTTGGCTTGCCTTGGCAAATCGGGCTGGTAAATCCGGGTGTTGCTTCCCATCGATTTCAACGCTGCAAGATGATACCGGCCTGGCTCGCGCCTCAATCTACAAGGCGATTCGTGAGCTTAAAGAGTCGGGTGAAATTACGGTTGAATCTGGCGGCGGCATGGGCAACCCGTCTAATCATTACCAGATTGTAGGTGGTCCGCGAAATGAACTAGTTCAGGATGCAAACCAGTTCAAATCAGAGACAAAGGTAGTTCATTCTAGAGACAAGGTGGTCCGTAGAATGAACTCTAACCATACACAAGAACCAAACACAGTAACCACACGGAAAAAACCGCGCCCGCGATTTCAAAAACCAACCCTCGAAGAAGTGACCGCCTACTGTCGTGAACGAGCAAAAGGTGTCAACCCGGAAGCGTGGCTCGACCATTACGAGGCCAACGGTTGGAAGGTCGGTAAGAACTCCATGAAGGACTGGAAAGCCGCCGTCCGCACTTGGGAGCGAAATGGATTTTCCAACGGCAAACCCGAACAACCCAAACAGGAAATACAATATCGTGATCCGAACCGCAGATAACATCCTCGACACCGCGCCCCCGGCTGACATCGAAGCCGAACAGTGGGTCATCGGTTCCGTTCTCATCGACGGAAACCTACTCGACGACCTCGCCGGTTTGCGCGCCGATGACTTCTACGATCCGACCCATGCGGCCATCTTCGCGGAAATGCTCACGTTGGCGTCGAAGGGCCTACCGATTCATCCGGCCATACTCCAGAAGCACCTCGGCAATGACGCATGGGAATCTCGCGTCTACGAGATTGCCTCAGCGGTTCCCGTGGCCCAACACGTCGAGCACTACGCCGCAATAGTCCGTGAAAAGGCCGCACTTCGACGCCTTCGCATCGTGGCAACGAATCTGCTTGGCGACACCCGTAATCAGCAGGACGCGCCAGAAGCGATTCTAGAGCGGTCTGAGGCGGCATTGTCCGATATCCGTCTTGGCACCGATGAGACCGAGCCGGTTTCTCTTCACAACGCGACCATGGACGCCATCACACAGATCGACGCGATTCAACAACGTGGTAGTTCTGCTGGCGTGTTCACGGGCCTAGAAAGCTTCGACCACGACCAGGGCGGCTTGTTTCCCGGCGAGTTGATTATCAACGCCGCGCGGCCGGGCGTCGGCAAGACAAGCTTTGCCTTGCAAGTGGCCTACCACGTCGCACAAACCCGGCTGGTTTACTTCGCCAGCCTGGAAATGTCGGCAGCCGAGCTATCAACCCGGCTTGCGTGCTCATTGTCGGGCGTATCGAGCCGCCTTGTGCGAACGGGACGATTGAC
>CAZISU010000139.1:0-7082 GCA_964541935.1 uncultured Planctomycetaceae bacterium
GGAAGTATTATCGCAGCAGCGGCGACTGGGCCAGCAACTGGCAAGAGGAAAACATGGGCTATGATTTCCAGAGAAGCATGGCCGATAAACTGGTTTTCAATTCAGAAAACCACCTGATTCCGGATCGCAACTTCGAGCCGGTTCCGCCCGCTCATATCTACAACGTCTTTTGGCAAGGCGCCATCCACGGCCAGAGCGCGACCACCACCTGGGTTTGGGAACGGTCTTTCTCCTACACGGACGACACGTCTGGCAGCATCATGCACCGCCCCGCCTGCACCGAAGCCATGGGCCACGCCGGTTTGGGTCTCATGCGATTGGCCAAAGAGGTCGACGCGCTGCAAAACCTGCCGCTGGAAGTTGCCATACTATGGTCGCCGACCTCGATCGTGGCGGGTGAAAATCATCCTTCGCGGGTCAGGCAAGTCTACGAAGCTCTTAATTTTCAAGGCGTTCGCGTCGGATTCGTAAGCGAGCGGCAATTGCAAGATAGTCTGAAAAAGGGTGCATTGCCGCCGACGCTTGCGAATCTGAAACTGATCGTTGCTACCGGCGTGAGCAACACGCCTCGATCCACAGTAGCGGCATTGCAAAACTTCTGTAAAAAGAACGGGCAGGTGCTTTGCGTGGGCCGATGTTTCGACCATGACGAGTACGGCCATAAACGCGACATGTCTCCGCAGGAGAAGCCTTTTGCTACTATCGAAATGCCCTCAGAAACACGAGAATTGTTCGATGCATTGCGGCCGCGGTTGGCCACCATCCCGCTTACTCGTCCGGTGCAGCTTCAGACGGACGACAGCAAACCGGCCTGGGGAGTCGAATATTTGGCTGCAAAACATAACGGCCGCTTGTTGGTCAACTTGGCCAATTATCTCAACAAAGCTCAAATGGTTCGCGTCATCGTCGATGGCCGCCCCGTCGTTGGCATCGACTTACTCAGTGGAAAAAAGATTGGTCCGCTCATCGAACTTGGCATCCTCCAGCCTGTTTTGTTGGCAGTTCAAAAGGCCGATATGAAAAATTGACGACTTTCGATAAAGATCACTTTCAATCCTTCCAGCTGGTGCTAAACTCATAGCAGTGGAGCACGGATATCCGTCCCATAATTCTTTTGGTTTTACCTGCATTTGACCTTACTTGAGTAAAGGCTTCGCGTATGTCCTGCCGCAGAATAACTTCCCTGCTATTGGTAACTATGGTATTCGCATCGAACGTTGTTGCCTCCGCCGCGGCCGAACGTTGGATTCATCCGAAATGTAAACTGCTTGAAACCAAACACCTCGGGCCGTTCATCAATCTGCCCGACGGTAGCATTCTCACCGCCGACGAAGACGCCGCTTGGATCAGCCGCGACGACGGGAAAACTTGGAGCCTGCAAGGCAAGATCCTAGAAGGCCGCGGACAGACTTTTGGCAAGGGCACGCGAAATCGCTTGCTGTTGCGGACCAACAAAGGCACGATCGTTCTGGTCTACATGGATCTTTCCTCCCAAAAGTTCAAGTGGGATGAGAAGAACCAGCGGCCTGAGGGCGAGGTTACTTTGAATGTCTGGTCGGCGCGTAGTGAAGACGACGGGAAAACCTGGACAGATTTCACGATGGTTCTTAAGGGGTATTGCGGCTCGATGTTCGATATACTGCAAACCCGCGACGGCCGTATTGTAGTGCCCCTGCATTTTATTCTACCCTACGATCCGGATCATTCCGGCATCTCCAGCTACGCTTCCGACGACGATGGCAGGATGTGGAAACAAAGCAATGTGATCGACCTGGGCGGGCGTGGCCATCACGATGGTGCCCTGGAGCCGACCGCAATCGAACTCAAAGATGGCCGCCTGTGGATGCTCATTCGCACGAATTGGGATAAATTCTGGGAGGCTTTTTCGGAAGACCAGGGGCACACCTGGCGAACGATCCGGCCCACGTCGATCGATGCCTCCAGCGCTCCGGCACATTTGATCCGCCTGGCTAGCGGGCGACTCGTGATGGCCTGGAATCGACTGTACCCCGAAGGGCAGACTAGCTACCGGCGTATGTCTCTGCCGTTTTCAGAAGAATCAGGATGCTGGAACCGGGAGGAGTTGTCCATCGCCTTTTCCGACGACGACGGAAAGACTTGGAGTAAGCCCGTTGTCATCGTGAGACAAAAAGGAGCCTGGCTCTCCTACCCACATCTGTTCGAAGTCCGACCCGGCGAACTGTGGCTGACGCTGCGTTTCTCAGGGCTGAAGTTAAAGCTTTGTGAAGAAGACTTTGTCGGGGAATAAACCCGACTACAAATCAAAAACCGCCAGCACGGGCGTGTGGTCTGAAGGCTTTTCACCCTTGCGGGCGTCGCGGTCTATCGTGGCCTCACAACATTTCTTCGCCAGCCGCGAGGTGGCCAGGATGTAATCCAGGCGGATGCCGTCGTTTTTCGGAAAGGATAAGCGACGATAGTCCCACCAGGAATAGGCCGCTACGTCGGGGTGCAGTTCGCGAAACACGTCCACCAGACCCCACGAACGAATCTTGTCCACTGCCGCTCGGCCGGCCGGGTCGCAAAGCACCGATTTGGCCCAAGCATCTGGCCGCGCCACGTCTATATCGTGCGGGGCGATATTATAATCTCCGCAAACGACCAACTGTTTACGCGGCGTGTAGTTCGTATCGAGATACTCGCTTAGGCGTGCCAGCCAATAGAGCTTATAGGCGTGTTTTTCGCATCCGATTTCCTGCCCGTTGGGGACATAAACCGAAACCACGCGCACGCCGCCGACCGTGGCCGCTATCAAGCGTGCCTGCGGATCGTCGTCGCCAAAACCGCGTTCGACGTCCTTTGGTTTCTCGCGGCTGAGAATGGCCACACCGTTATAGGTTTTCTGGCCGTAGATGGCCGCATGGTAGCCAATCTCGGCAAGCGGTTCGAACGGAAAAGAATCCTCCTGGGTTTTCAACTCCTGCAAGCAAAGCACGTCGGGCTGGGCCGATTTCAACCAAGCGATCAGGCGATCTAGGCGTGCCCTGACGGAATTTACGTTCCAACTGGCAATCTTCATGGCAGTTAGTTTCTTCGCATGAGGAATAATCCGCCGATCATAACCGCGACGACGATAACCGCAAGCCCGCCGCCGAGCATCCATGTCTGCCGCGAGGCAAACGATTCGTTTGGCGCCGATTCGATTGCTGCGGGCTCGGCAATTTCAAGCGCTACGTCACTCGGCAGGGGCTCTTTATCTGGACTTTGTAGATCGTTTTTAATCTCCGGTTTTCGCGACTCGCGATTTTGACTGTTCGATAGCTCGCTAGGGTCGAACTCGTGATAGACCAATTGCCCGTCGCGGGTCGGGGCGTCATCGTCATTGGCCGCCATTGCATCGGCCGCTGCCTCCCAGTTACATCGCATTAAAAGGTCGATGCCCGGGTTGTCGGCCTTGACCTCGCATGAACAGGCGCCCGTCAGAAACGTCACGCAACCTTGCAGGTTTTCGGCCGTAATTCCCTTTCCAATATAAGGCAACATCGACCGCCCGCGGCCATAGGCCATGAAAAGCATAGGCTGACCGGTATATTCTTTCAGGTCCGGCTCGGCCAGCAGCAGGTTTTTGACAAACCAAGTCTCTTGCGGATCGGTCGGCGAAACGCGCAACAGCGTTACCTCGACCTTGGGTGCCTCTGAGTCGGACTCCGCCAGATCGGCCTGGACTTTAATCGCCGCCTCGACGCGCTGGTTATCCTCTTCATTCTTCCCATTTACGCAAATGGCAACAAGTTTTCCCTCGGCAAGCAACTCGCCCAGCCGCTTTCGCGCGCGCGATTCGGTCATTGCCAGAACCGTATCAACATCCAGTCGGCCGGCAAACAATTCTCGCCCCCACGGCGAAATTATAACATGAATTCCGCCGGACTCCTGGGCAGCGTCTTTCTCGCGGCATCGTTTCCAAGACGCCTTGACTTGCTGCGGCAGGCGGTCCACACTTTCGCGGTCACTCGTGTCCACCACCACCAGGTTCACGTTGACCGGCTCTTCCGACGTGCTCAGGTCCAACAGCAGCCGATTAACCGCCTCGCAGTCGTTCTTTTCCTTGGGATTGTGAAAAAAGAAAACCTGATACGGCGTCGTGTTCCAACTGTACATCGCGTAGCGATAAACGGGCGTGTCACATGCAACAGCCGCGGCGGAGGAAAAAACAACCGCTACCACCACAGGCAGAACACACATCACAAGTTCGTAAACGCGAGATTTATCCGTCATGGCACTTTCGTAGGGTGCGTTCGTGACACACCAAAAGGGCGGGTGTAGTTGTAGGGTGCGTCTGCGACTGAACCAATACACGACGCACCCGAGGGGGCAGTTTATGGTGCGTTACGAACGCACCCTACCAGTATATGCACGTCGGCCCCGCAGGGCAAATGCCCCAGCCCTCTAGTCCGCATCTTCCCGCACGCTGAACTCCAACTTCCAACGACCTTGGGTCTGGGCGTTAACGCACCAAAGCTCAAACATTCCCAGCTCAGTTATCTTAGAATGAAACCGCACGGGCACATACGGCGTGGCCTCTTGGCCGTCCTGGTCGGCCGCGAGTGTGGTTTCGAGCGAATCGGTCTGAGAGAGTTCGTCTTCGTCCCAAGTGTCCAGCACATCGCCCGGCCGGTCTTGGGTACGAACCGACGAGCTGAAGAAACGAAAATGGGCCGGTTCGCCTACCACCAGCCCTATGTCACCCGAGGGCACGTCCGTTTCCGTGCCCTCTTCCATGCCAATGGGCACCACACAGTGGGCACGCAACGGTCGCGGCGCGCCGGGTATGGCCAGCCCGGCCGTTTCGATGCCAACGTAATACGCGCGGGCTGTGCCGCCACGAATCCGCACGCCGCCGCTGTGCTTGGCCCAACCGTAATAGGCTGCCCCGCGGGCCGCCGCATGGTCCAGATCGTGGGTGCCTGCGAGCATCTGCGGCGCCGCCTCTGCGCCGAACCAATCGCCAAGAACCTCAAGCAGCCGCGATTGCAGAACGTCGGCCTTGAACACGCCGCCGTTGAACAATACCCGCGTGGGCCGGGCCGGGCCGTCGTCGTTGCTACCGTGGGCTTGCAAAAATGCCGCCAGATGACGCGTCACGCCGGTGTCAGACTCGAACGGCAGCCCGATTTCCTGGAACCCAGACGCACGCTGACGTGCAGGGCGGTCGGTCAATTGGCAACGCGGAAAGAAGCCGTCAACCAACAGGCGGGCAACCGCCTCGCGCTCGACTTCGATCGAAACCGTGCCGCCGATCAACTTGCTGCCACGTCCTAGCACCGAGATCGGGTGCGTGCTCTGGCCGTCACCGGTCAATAACGCTTCCTTGGCCGTGCGGCACGAATGCCACAGTGCCACCGACTGCCACGGATCGAGCTTCGTGCCCTGCCCAGCAAACTCCTCGGCTACGTGATGCGCCAACGCAAGGTCCATATTGTCGCCGCCGACCAGCAGATGATCGCCCACCGCGCGACGTTCCAAGGTCAACTCGCCGGCTTCTTCGGTAACCTCCACAAGCGTGAGGTCGGTTGTGCCTCCGCCCACATCGCAGACCAGCAACGTGTCGCCCAGGGACAGACACTTACGCCAGTTTTCACCGCTTTCGGTCAGCCAGGAATATACGGCCGCCTGCGGCTCTTCCAAAAGCACCATGGTTTCCGGCAAGCCGGCGGCAATCGCGGCCTGATGCGTTAGCTCGCGGGCACTGGCGTCGAACGATGCCGGTACGGTCAACACAACTTGCTGATGGGCAATGGGCGCTTCGGGAAAAGCGGCTTCCCAGGCAGCCACCAAATGCTCAATATACCGCTGTGCGGCGGTGATCGGCGAAACCTTGTTGACCTCGTCCGCCGCGCCCCAGGGCAAAATCGGTTGGTGCCGGTCCACGCGGCTGTGGCACAACCAGGACTTGGCAGCCCCGACGGTGCGATCGGGCACCTCGGCCGCTTGAGAGCGTGCCATCTGGCCGACAATGTAGTCGTTGCCCGCACGCCAGGGCAAATCGTAAGCTGCCTGCTTGGCCTCGTGTTCGGCTGCCAGATACAAGAACGAGGGTAGCGTAGAACGCGATTCCACGGTCCCGGCGGCCACCAACTGCGGGATCGGCAAAATCTCGATCTTAGGCTCTTGATTGGAGGGCCCTTTCTCGGATGGCCCGTTTGCGGAAACGGGCGCATAGGCCAGCGCGCTGTTGGTCGTACCCAGGTCAATCCCAATCACATACTCGACTGCCATTTCGATTCTCTATCCTCTATTTAAGTTCCACTTCGGCCGGGGCCACGATATCGGCCGATTCTTTTCCGCCCGTCCAGGCCGGCAACTCGCATTTACTGGCCCGCCAACCGTGATGCACAACCGTGCCATTAAAAGGCGGCATGCCCGTCACATTGCCCGTCAGGCGATAGCAACCGGCGTCGAATCCGGCCGGCACTTCGATCTGGCGTCCCTCTTCGCCTTCGACAACTGGCTCGATGGCAAACAGACGCTCTAAAACGGCGGCCGTGTCGCGGTGGATATCTCGCGCGGCGGCCCCGATCTGGGCGTCGCTGTAGCCGTCGAGCGATTCCTTGCAGAAGTCGACCAGACGGGCCTCGCGCTGTAACGTGGACAAGAGCGTCAAGGCCTCACTACGACTGGGCTTGGGTGGCTCTTTAACGACGGGCTCTTTAACAACGGGTGGTTTCGCGGGCGCCGGCAACTCCGGCACGGCCGGCCCGCCCGGCGCCAAGATCGAATCAATCTGTCCGGCAATCTCCGCATCGAAAAGCGAGCGGAAAAAAGCCCGTATGGCAACACTAAACCGCATGATCGGTTTCCTCTATTTTTTGCAATTTATCTCTTGGTTTCACACGATAATCACTAACCCGAAGCGCAAGCGAGGAGGCGTGATGTTCCCCACTTCTCCCCTCGCTTGCGCTTCGGGCTAGTATGGCTCATGAATAATCCGGGCTAGGTATTACAGCCGCCCGAGGGTGATTGTGTCAAGGGCCACCCCCCGTACTCGTCACGAGGGAACGAGATCCCAAAGGCCTTCACACAACGATAGTACACCACGCGGGAGCGTGGTGAATACAAGATGA
>CAZISU010000139.1:7092-9683 GCA_964541935.1 uncultured Planctomycetaceae bacterium
AGTTTATAAATCCAAAACCCCTCCCCTTGGGCAGCCTCCGGTAAATCAATCTCCTCTTTATCCGTGCCTACCACAACCATATACCTTGCTCCAAGCCGCCGACACTCTTCCAGACGCGATTCGACATCGTCTTTGTCGGCTACCACACTCCACGCCGGGCGGTTGCAGTAATATGGCATCACAATCGCCGTCCCATGCATAACCACTATTGGCTCGTTTTCTTCGGTCAATCGCTTGACCGCACGGGCAGCCGCCAGCACGCCACGGTCTTCCGCGGGTATCACCAACAGCGGGCCGCCCGCAAAACGTAGCGAAACGCTCAGGGCCACCAGTAACCAAATCGTCCGGGCCAGACGTCCGGGCCGTAAACTTTTTACAAGCAGTCCCCACCCCAAACCGGCCACGATACACAACGGCGGCAACACGGCCATGAAGTAGTAGTTGAGTTCGTGGAACTTACGTGGCAGGGCGACGACCAAAAAAGCCACGGCCACAAACCAAGCCGCGTACAATCGCCAACGGCGATCGAGAAAGCCCAGCCCCAGCAGCACAAACCCTAGCGGCGTGAGGACCGGGCCCATTAGATCGTCGAGCATCTGGCGGTAAAATACGGGATTCCAGAGCAAGGGATGCGGTGGTCGGTGATCTGCCGCGCTGTGCCGCACGGAATAAAAGACCCGAGCGGACAACTCACTGTCGGGGCTTGCCGTTTGCATGGCGTGCGTATACCAGGCTGCGGCCGGCAATATGGCCAGCCCCAACACCAGCAAGCAAGCGATGCGGGCGGCCTGGCTGCGCGGCTGGATCGATTGTGTTGGGAGCGATTGCGGGGCCGATGCGTCAAGGCACTCGTCGCAACGGCGATATTCCCAAAACAGCATGAAAACCAACGGCAATAACACCACCAGCATGACAATCTTCGTCACTAGAAGCAGGGCAAGGCTGAGTGCGAACGCAACGAGCCAGAAAATCGACGAGACGACTCTGTGGGCGTTTGTCACGCCAGGGCCGACGGTCAACCATCGTTGCAAGCAATAAAAAGTTGCCACGCAGAAGAAGAGCAACGAAGACTCGATGGTGAAATCCTGGCCGTAGACGATCGCGAACGGGGAAAGGGCCAGCACTATTCCCGCCCCAAAGGCGGCCGTGCGGCCATGGCGTTGTTGGACCAGAAGGTAAAGCAGCCACACGGAGGCTACACTGAACCCCAGGGACGTGAGCCGCCCCCAGACAGCCAGCGACCCCCCAAACGTATTCCACAAGCAGCCCGTCATATACGCCGAGAACGGGAACTCCAGCATATATAAGCTGCGATGCGAACCGCGCAAACAATCCAGCGTAGGGTACCAGAGCGGGGCCCGTCCTTCGACCCAGTTCCTGGCAATCATCGCGTAAATAACGCTCTTCGTGGCAAAGTTGCCCAATAGAGGCTTGCCTATCGCTATCAGCCTCACAGCGACCGTTAGGATAAGTAACCCCAGCAGCCATCCCCGCGAGCCGCCATCGGCAAGATAGGTAAAGCGGGATGACTGGCTAATTGCGTCATGGTCTTTCATGCGAGAATCACGATATTCCTGGGCAATGCCATGAAAAAAGATGCGGGTTAGGGGGGCTGTTAGGCCGAATATAGCGTTAAACCATTAAACCTTGCATAGAAGATCTGACAAATGCATCGATTTCTATTAGTTCTGACCGCGTTTGCACTAGCGGCCCCCTCCATTGGATGCCGTTTGTGCGCCAACCCGTACGACTATTGTGGTCCCACGTCCATTTCCGGCCGCTTCCAGCCCTGTGATCCGTGTGCCCGGGCGGGATCGATTCTGGCTCCAGGTTCGCAATATGTTCCTGGGCAAATGGTTCCAGACGAGCATGCCCCCAACGTGGAAGAGGAGGTGGATGCCGTGAGCGCCGACTTCGAACATTTGCCGCCCGTCTTAGATGTATCGTCAAACGCTGCTATGCCTGAAACATTCTCCTGGCTAGCGCAACAGACCCCAATCCACTAATCTATCGGAATACGGATAGAGAAGGTGCTGCCCACCCCCACGCGGCTTTGGACCGCCACCGATCCGCCGTGTGCCAGGGCAATGTGTTTGACGATGGACAGCCCCAAGCCGGTCCCGCCAAGATCGTAGCTGCGGGCTTTGTCTACGCGGTAGAATCGCCCGAACAGTCTGGAAAGGTGTTTGGTTTCGATCCCGCAGCCATGGTCGACGACGCTGATTAGCACGTTATCGCCGTCGCTTTGGCCCGTTATGTGAACGTTGCTTTTAGGCTGGCTATAATTGATGGCGTTGTTCACCAGATTGAGAACCGCCTGTTCGAGCAACGTGCCGTTGATTTTGGCGTGCAGATCCACTTCGCAATCGAGCGTGACCTCGATCTCTTTTTCCGTGGCCTGTCGGCGGCTGAGTTGCAATACCGATTCAAGAATATCGGGTATTGCCCCCGTCGCGAGCACCACGCCGTCGTGTTGCGATTGTTCTTCGATGCGAGAAAGGCTGAGGATATCCTCGATCACCGCGTTGAGGCGGTCGGCCAATGTAAGTCACGAATTGCGAACGCCGATCACGTCGATAAAGGGCTATGTG
>CAZISU010000140.1:0-9681 GCA_964541935.1 uncultured Planctomycetaceae bacterium
GCTGTTTCCACGGCAACAGGTGGTCTCTCGGTGCTGTTTCCCCGAGACCTGGCAAATACTACGAGTTACATTTCGCTGTATAACGGCGAGACGGAAACTGCCACCAGCTTTACCACCGGCATAACCGAGTTCGATTTGGATTGGCACAATTTCGGCGTGCGATTCAATCAGGACGCCGACGAGTTGTCGCTTTATATCGATGAGGCTTTGCAAGGCACGTTGGATCTGACTACTTTTGCCGGCGGCATCTACAGGGCCTACTCGAACACCGCCGTGGGGATTGGTTATTCGCTTGGGAGCGTTCCAACCGCCACCTGTATCAGTTGGTGCGACAACTTCCAAGTTGGAGGTTCCAGTGCCTACATTGTTTTGCCCGGCGACGCTAACCGTAGCGGCACGGTCGACGCGGACGATGCAGCGATATTGGCCGAAAACTGGCAAACCATTGGCGATGCCACCTGGGAGATGGGCGATTTCAATGGCGATGGCAATGTCGACGATATCGACGCCACGCTGCTGGCCACGAACTGGCAGGCAGGTAGTTCTGCATCGCAATCCGTACCGGAGCCCACTGCCCTTGTGCTGCTGCTTTGCGGCTGCGTTACCTTGTTGATTCGACGGCGTTGCAAATAACAAAAATCCGTCATGCAGTTTTGGCTGGGGACTTTTGTGTGCCCCCGGCCAGAAGGTGCTAATCGAGGACTCTTAATTCGTATTTTTCAGGAAAAGTGTGATGCACAAATTGAAGAAAACAAATCGCGGTTTCACCCTAGTTGAGCTTCTGGTGGTAATAGCCATCATCGGAATTCTAATTGCCCTGCTGTTGCCGGCGGTGCAGGCCGCGCGGGAGGCGGCCCGGCGGATACAATGCTCGAATAATCTGAAGCAGTGGGGCTTAGGGATGGCGAATTACGAGGGTTCCCACAGGGTGTATCCTGCCGGTGTGACCAGTGTCGACGGGAGCGGCAACATCGGCTCCACCGTCCGCCGGTACACCTTTGTGATAGCCCTCTGGCCATATCTGGAACAGGGCGACCTCTTCAAAGGTTACGATTACGATTATTCGTTTTACGATTTGCAAAACCGCCCATATGTAAGCGAGCAAGTATCGATGTACTTTTGCCCCAGCGACCGGGTCGGCGCATGGAGTTACACGGAGTCCGATGGTGGTTGCTATGCTCGTTCACGGGGAAACTACGTGACAAGTTGGGGCTACTGCGATTTCAGGCAAGCCGTGGCAAAACCAGACGGCGTCAATCCCATGGAGATCGGCGCTTTCTGTGAGAACTTGCACTATTCGGTGTCGGATATCTCAGATGGCTTGTCGAACACTATGTTCGTGGGCGAAATCTTGCAAGCCGCCAACGACGCCGACTGGGATTTCCGCGGCGACATCCACAACAACGATCTTGGCGCGGCCCAGTTCATGACACTTTACACGCCCAATTCAGGCGTGGATAGAACATGGTGCCTGGGAAAAAACCCCAATGATCCGGCCCCCTGCCAGCAGCCTGCCGGTTGGGGCGCACCGGTCTATGCCGCCGCTCGCAGTCATCATCCCGGTGGCGTGACAACCGCCTTCGGAGATGGTTCGGTTCAATTTATCAACGATAATATTTCGGTTGAGGTATGGCGGGCGCTCAGTTCAAAGGCTGGGGCTGAAACGATTGCCGACGGTGAATTTTAGTACTATTCCTTGGGATATTAGATTTATGACTTCTCTCTATCGATTTGGATTTTGTTGCTTGGTGCTTCTCGCCTGCCTGGCCGGGTGCGGTTCAGACGGGCTGACGGAGATCAGCGGCACCGTTACATTCAACGGGCAACCCGTGGAAAAAGGCAACATATCTTTCCTTCCCGCGGACGGCAAAGGGCCCACGGCCGCTGCTACCATAGCCGCCGGCAAGTATTCTGTGAAGATCGCGCCTGGTCAGAAAAAGGTCGCGATCGAGGGCTATAAAGTGCTCGGTCAGCAGCACCTCCGCCCCAACGACCCCACAAGCCCGAAGATCGATTCTCTCGAGGAAATACTGCCACCGCGTTTCAACACCCAAACCGAACTCACGCGAGAAATTACCGGTGATGAGAGCACCTACGATTTCGATTTGAAATAGGTTTGCTATGAACCACGTCGAACGTTTTCGGGCGGTAATGGATTTTCAGAGCGTGGACCGGCTGCCGCAGTGGGAGTGGGCCATGTGGTGGGATCGGACCGTTGCGAATTGGAAACAACAGGGACTGCCCAAGGATCTGGACTCGGTTTTCGATATCGCCGAATATTTTGGGCTCGATCCGTACCAGCAGTTTTGGTTTTCGACGACCGACGATACGATTGGCGCCGTGCAGCACCATGTCGAGGGCCTTGTCTCGAACATGGATGACTATCTGCGGCTGCGCCCCAAGCTGTTTCCCGACCATGGCCGGGCTATAGAATCGATGCGCCCCTGGGCCGTGCGGCAGGCTGCCGGAGAAGCCGTCGTGTGGATTACGCTGGAAGGATTTTTCTGGTTCCCGCGGACGTTGATGGGCTTCACGAAGTTGAGCCTGGCGTTCTACGATCAGCCCGAGCTTTTACACCAGATCAACCAAGACCTGGCCGACTTCAATTTGCGGATTCTCGAGCAGGTTGAAAAGGCCTGCGTGCCGACGTTCGCCACCATCGCCGAAGACATGTCGTACAACAACGGCCCCATGCTATCGGAGCGGCACTTTGAAGAATTTATTGCGCCGTATTATCGCCAGATCGTTCCACGTCTCTTAGAGTTGAACATAATCCCGCTTGCCGACACGGATGGCGACGTGACAAAGATGGTGCCGTGGCTATCGCGGGAAGGCATTCGCGGGGCGCTGCCACTGGAACGTCAGGCGGGAGTCGACGGCATGGAACTGCGGAAGCAATTCCCGAAGTTTTGCATGGTCGGCCATTTCGACAAAATGGTGATGGACCAGGGCGAGCAAGCCATCCGCGACGAGTTCGAGCGGCTAATGCCGCTGATGCGTTCGGGAGGATTCATTCCCAGCGTCGACCACCAGACGCCCCCGCACGTGACGATTGATCAATACCACGGCTACCGGCGGCTGCTGAAAGAATACGCCAATTGCACCTGTTAACAGGCCGTTGAAAAAGTGTGCCACTGCTGGCTTGTCCAGCAGTGGCACACTTAAGCACTCTATTCTTCAACTCGTAGTGTGACGGGCCCTCGCAACCCGGAGGGTGATAGTTTGTGAGTGGGCTTGAGGTTACTAAGACCGCCGGTTGATGACGTTCAGGTGAGACGTTTATCCTCAGGCAAGGCCGCGTCGCCGATGATGCGGTTGGCCCAGACGTTGATGATGTCGATTTCAAGCTTGTTACCGGTAGGCTTGAGTACGCCGGTTAGCTCGACTTTCCAGGGTGGGCACCAGCGGAGGCCCAGGTCTTGGCCGTTGAGACGCACTTCGGCTATGCTGTGCAGGGTGCCAAGGTCAAGGTAGACACGTTGACCAGATTTGCGAGCGGCGGGCGGTGCATCGAATGTTTTTCGGTATGTTGCTCGACCGGAATAGTGCTTGATGCCCGACTCGGGACGTTTGGTCCAATCGTCTAGTTTCTCGAAGGTGACCTTTTCGGGTCCGCCCCATTTAGGGTCGAACTGCACGTTCCACGGGCCTTCGATGGTCGCGACCGTTTTCAACGCAGGGAAGTTTTTTGCGGTGCCACCGGGCTTGGTTTTAGCGATCGGTTTACGGAAGACTACGAAACAGCTCCCGACCGGGGGCAGTGTGATGGGCACAATAGTTTGATCGTTCTCTTGGCGAAACTCAGGCAGGTCGCGGATTTTCCCGCTTACGGCGTCCCATAGCTCGGGTTGCCGACCGCTGACGCGGAAGGCAATTTCCAGCTTGGCCGTATCGCGGTGGGCATCGAGCGATTCGGCGCCGGCGTAGCTGATTTGTAGGCCGTCGTGCGAGAGGCCGTGTTGCGAGATTTTCTCTTGGTTGGAGATGAAGTAGATATCGGCGTCATCCGTACGTCGATGTATCCAGTCTACCGTGCCGACTCCTTCGACTCGTTTGAATTCGAGGTCGCGTGTTATGCCCAGCTTTTTCATGGCTTCGTCGACCGATGGACCGCAGATAACGCGGCCTTGGCCGTAATTGTTTTGGGTGACGTTTTTGCCGTCGATTTTTCCCCAGAGTTCGTTGGCCAGACTTTTTACATCTTCGTCGCATTGCGGGTAATCGCTGAGGCTGGGCGACGCGAGCGGCTTGGGGCCAATGACCGTGGCCCCGGCTTTCACGAGTTCTTTTATCCGTTTGAGCAGGCGAGGTGTCATGCAGGTATCGTTTTTCAGCACCAGCACGCTATAGCTCATGCCGTCGGGGAGCATCAGCCGTCGGTCTTTTACTGTGACACGAGTGAGCAGCGTTTGCGCGTCAATACCGTCGTAGGAATACTCGTCGGGCCAAGGTGTTTCGATGAGTTTTTTCGGCGGCAAGGTGTTGGGCGCGCCTTCGCCGTAGAAATAGAGGATGTCGGCCACGTGCAAGCCCTGTTGGAGCATGAACTGGCTACGCCGCAGATAGTCTATCCACGCATTTGCGGGCCGTCCCCACCATGTATCCTTGCGGCTGAAGTTCACGCCGAAGGGGCCCATCGTCATGCCGGGCACGCGCTCATCCGACGGCCAGGGATCGTGAGCGTAGGTATGGAACACGAAGCGGTTGATGCCCATGGCAAAGGCCAAATCGCCGATGCCCTTGAGGCCGTGCGGGTCGGTGGTCCAGTTGTCGAAACAGACAAAGGCCTCTGCGCCCACGATGCGTTTACCGTGGATATGTGCGCCGGAGGCCGCCTCGCGGGCGTCCCAGCGTGTGAACAGGTCGCCGTGAACGCAATTAAACGTTTGAAACTCGCCCATGGGCACGTCGCAACGGCCTTTGGCCTGAAGCTGATCGACGGTTGCTTGCACCATGGCCCCGGCTATTTCGCCTTGGAATTTCAGCCCTCGTTTGTTGCACAACTCAGTAAGTTTGCCATAATAATTATCGGCCAGTAAATCGCCGATTGTGCGACGCACGTCCCAGAGAAAGCGGTCGGAGACTTCCGGGCTATCGACAATGCGACCGCCGCCATGCACCAGCAGAAAGGGCGTGGGGTCGTAGCCGCGTCGTTTGCGGAACTCGTCGATAAACCGCGGCGTGAAGTTCGTATCGCCGGCTTCCCACGAATCGACATGCACGGCGTGAAATCCCGCACCGGCCAGATCTTTGAGTTCGTCGGCCACGCGGCCGGCGTATTGGTTGAAGTGATGTTCGACTGCCGAGGCGTCGAGCTTGTCGCACTCCAGTCCAGCGAATTCACGGCCGCAGGGCCCGTTGAGACGTCCGACCGGCGCGTAGCCGATGCGGACGATCATCCAGTCGCCGTTCGGAGCGTCCCAATCCAACGTGCCGTCGGGCTTGAGTCTATCGGTCAAATTCAATACGTCTTTGGCTTTAATCGTTGCCGTGGCCCAGTCGGGCGTGGGCACGCCGATGCGATCTTCGGCCCGCTTGGCATCGGTCCAAACGCCGTGGAACGAAGCTTTTGGCTGATAGTCGAAGACCAGCGAGTCGCCCGAGAGTTTCACGTCCGTTACCGAACCACCTTTGGGATGGAATAAGCGGAAGCGGCTGGCTTTGGTTTGCGGCACGGGCAACGTTTGGGGAAAGTTCCACTGCCTTGGGCCCGGAATATCCGCGACTTTTCGCCAGTTTTTGCCATCGTCAGACGCCTGGAGTTCGCAAGGGCTGCCCAGATATTCCAGTCCGCGGACAACGACCGGCTCGCCGAAATCGAACTGGATGAACCCCTTTGCCGCAAGGCCCTGGGCTGTGGTGCCGTTGCCATCGACCACGTTTGCTGGGTTTGCGTCTGGAGTACTGCAAGTTAGCTTCGGCGGCCAGAGGGCGGCCGTGCGGGCCGCCGAAGGGTCCAAACGATAGGCCAAAACGGCCACGTCGCGATAGAACCGCTGGTCCGGCGGAACCGATTCGTGCAGGTGCGGCCGGTCGGCGGTAAGGTTCTGATATTGCGAATAGTCGCAAGGCGGCTGCGGCAAGGCGGTCTGGATACGGCCCGGCCCTTTGACGTGTTTTTCGCTCCAAGCGATCCGCATCATCGATTTCTCGGGCGGCACCCAAGAACCGCCCGACGTGCTCCAACCCACGCAGTTCATCATTGAAAATTCCAGCCCCAGCCGCTTGCACTCGGCTGCGGAGTGGCTGATCATCTCGAACCACTGCGGTGTCAGGTGATGGACGGACGGTTTAATGTAAGCCGGCACCGATTCGACCAACTTGCCGTCTACCTGGAACTGGAAGACGCCACCGATACCCGCCTGCTTCATAGCCTCGAGGTCGGCGGTGATTCCTTGTTTGGTCACGTTACCGTTCATCCAGTGCCAGAAGGTATGCGGGCTGGCCGAATCTGGTGGGTTGGTGAATCCCTCGGCCAACTCATCCGCTATGGTTATCGTGGCACAAAGTGATATAAACAGCGTCGCCATGCACACAAAATTTTTCATACGATTCAATTCCTTCTTTAATGACTGCTGATGCTCTTAATGTTCATGGGTTTGGGTTTGCGTCGGCGAGTTGCTTCTCCAGCGACTTGAGCGCATCCAACGTGAGCCGGCACGGTTCCTTGGGAACACCCTTGCCCGCCCCCTTCTTCAACTGTTCTGTATGTTTAATGCATATTCCCGCGAATTCCGCGACCGGCTTAACCAGCGTCTTGGGTGTACGGCTGTAAGCCAAATCGGAGAAACCCACGTATAACTCGCCCAATTTGTCCTGCACGTCGCAGTAACTCTTACCGGGTTCAACGTCCGGCGGAAACGTCTGTCCTTTCTTGGGTATTGCCCATGTACCGATGGCGTCACAGGCAATGCTCAAGTTTTCGCGCGCGACATCCAAGTCACGCATCACCAAGCCGAGTGGCGATTTGCCGATCAGCGTCTGGTTCTTCTCGTCCATGCTCATGACCTGCCGCAAGGCTTCGAGCGGCGATTTCCGATCGCAGACCTGCTGCAAGTCGGTCCACTGTTTGGCCGAATAGGGTTCGCCCACCTTTGTCTTTGCCAGCCAGCGGCAATCGAACTCCACCATCTTCCGTAGCGCCTCGAACCGACGCGACTGCATGCGGCGGATCAGGTCGCTGCCATGCTCCTTTGCCACTACCGCCAGAAAACGCCCGTCGCCCGGAGCGAGTTGCACCGGCACTTGCTCGCCTTCAACTTGAATCGGCGTCGGGCTGATGATTTTTTGAGAATGCGCGCTTAGGTCCATCACAATACGGTCACCCAACCACGACGCGGGAATGTGCAGTGTGCCGGTTTGCGACTTGTCGGGATCGTTGCTGTACAGCGCGAGAATCTCATAGCCACCGGCCGTGTCCGACAGTCGCCGCACGGCAATGGCGGGTAGTTCATTCTCCAGAGAATCTTCGACCTTGGCGCAATCCATGCGAATTTCAGCAGGCACTTTGTCGGGATGGCAGGTTCGCAATAATTCGCCGAAGCTGAACAGGTCGGGGCCCAGATGCCGTTCGATTTCCTTATAGATCGGGCTGGGCGTGTCATATACGTCCACCATAGCGCCGATCCCAGTCCATCTCCATGACGTTCGTACGCGATAGAGCGGTTGCGTGCAATAGACGTAATGGTAAAACCCCTTAACACCTTCCGCCATCGCTCCGTACACCATCAGCCGCCATTGCCCTATGGTTGGCATCGTCCATGAGGTGCCCGCAAAGATCTGATCGCAGAGCAAATAGGGCTGCTTGAACTTCGGTACTTCTTCCGCCAGATACTGCGGAACGGACCAGGGATTTGGGTTGGGACCCTGGACCGGATAATGGTCGACGACAATCACGGAATATGCCGCTCCAAACTCCTGAATAGGCGGTCCGACGTTGAAAATATTCCAAACGCTGCGCTGAGAATCTTCCTCATCAACCCATCGCTTTTGCTTAAGGCAAGTTTGAGCAAGTTCGGACCCCGTCTCCTCCTCCAGATACCACCCCAACAAATGCGTCTTGTTTTTGAAACGCCGCACAATCTTTAGCATCTCGGCTCGCAGTTTCTCATCGCTCCACGCCTTCACTTCCTTATTCGCGTACCTATTGCCGATGTAGGACTTTGGCATGAACAGGATATCGTACTGCGCCGCCTGATCGAGCGTACGTTCCACGCCTTGCAGAATTGATTCCTCTGCCAAAATACCATACGGGAGTCTGGAAAAAAAGTTCAAATAGTGCCTTTTCATGCTCCGCACGCTGTAGGCGTGCAGTTGATTATCGCCGGCAATCGGCGAACTGATATCATCGTATGCGCCGTGCAACACCATGCTCTCAAGTTTGGGATCCTGGCGATAATATGCCGCGGCATCAACCTTGGCCTGCGGCGGTGGAGGGGAGCAACCTTCGGGACGTTCGTTGGACAGACGCACATCATCCAAATAGTATTTGCCGTCGGCGGACGTGAAGAGCGTCACGCTCTGGAGAACGACGTGATCGGGGTTTAGCCTGCCTTCGGCTTTGTTTTTTCGTATCGCCTCGCCAACGTCAAAACACAGCAAAAGCCACTTGCCGGTCCGTCCCGCCACTTGCGCCTGTGGCGGGTCCTCAAGGGGCGCGCCCCCGGAGGCAGGACGACGCTTGGGCACGATGCTTATCCGGAATCCAGGACGAGCTTCGGCCCCGTCGCCAACCGCGTAAACCCGCATCGAAAGATACAACGGACGGTTGCCCACGCCCTCCGGATCCTTGCGGTCCCACTTCAGTGGTTTGGGCAGCACGATTTCCCAATAGCCGTTGCCCGACTCGATCAGCGCGCAGTGTTTGCCCGAAAACGCTTTTTCGCTGGTAAGCTGCGCCTTGCCGAGATTCGCCGCGTGCCACCAGCATTGCGGGACCGGCGCGCCGGCCCCCTCGAAATCCTCAAAGAAATACGTTTCGGCGCGGGCAAAGCCGGCGGTAACTCCGACAAATAACAAACACGTCAAAATAAGAACATACTTCCAGCAACTCATTTGGGATATCCTTTTGTTCATTTCCAAGGCGAAGTGAAGGCATAGCTGCCAGATCCTACTCGGTATTTAGCCACGCCGTCGCCCGCACCGACAGGCGAAACGCCTTCTGCTTCGGCGGCCAGGCGGCCGCTTTCGAGCACCTTGGCCGCATCGGTGGTGGGGACGTGGACGGTGGCCGACGTGTTGACGGGTATTGTGACTTTCAGGATTAGTTTGCCACTCTCACGGCGCCAGTCGACGCGGATCATGCCGCGGATCGAGTCGTAGTCGCCGCGGGCCCAGCACAGGTCGCCCACGATTTGTGGCCGGACGATGATCCGCTTGAAGGCCACCGCTGCAGGATCACATTGGATGCCAAGCACTTCGGCATGGAACCATTCCTGGATATGCCCCATCTGGCAATGGTTCAGCGAGGCGACATGCCGACCGTCCCAGGCCTCGGCCTGGGACGTGCATCCCTGTTCTATCTGCCAACCGTAGCCGGGATTGGTCGTGCGGTTATGCAACTTGTATGCCAAATCATTCCGTCCATGTTCGGCCAAGGTGAGGAGCAAAAAACGATGCCCTACGTCGCCGGCGGTGGTATATTCGTGCTTGCCTACTTCCGCGACGAGATTAGCAAAAACC
>CAZISU010000141.1:0-9668 GCA_964541935.1 uncultured Planctomycetaceae bacterium
ATATGAGAAACCAATACCTTCGTCGATGGCCCAATCCAAAGCAGAGGTACACAAAGCGCCAGATTGGGAAATGAATCCAACGTGGCCTTTTGCGGGCGAGGCTGCGGCAAAACTGGCGTTGAGGTTGATGCCCGGAACGATGATGCCCAGACAATTAGGCCCCATAATACGCATGCCGTCGAACTTGTTTTTTTCTGCTATTACCTGGCGTTCCAGCTCTCGGCCTTCCTCGCCGATCTCGCGGAAGCCGGCCGAAATAATCACCACCCCGCGCGTGCCGGCTTCGCCTAACTGGCGGATCAATCCCGGCACGGTCTTCGAAGGTGTGCAAATTACAGCCAGGTCGGGGGCATGAGGCAGGCTGACGATATCCTTATATGCTTGGATACCTTGAATGGCCTCGCGTTTTGGATTGACCGGATAGACAACGCCTCGAAATCCGGAACCGATCAGATTGCGAAGGACGGTGTAGCCGACACTGGTTGGTGTATCACTGGCTCCGATTACCGCTACGCGATGGGGATCGAAGATTTTATCAAGGTTCTGGATGCTCACTTCTTGCTCCTTGCACGGAATAAACTCACCCAAGCAATGGGGGGTTGCCTCGGGATTTAAATTCGCCAAGATCGGCAGATGTCGTTTTCGGCGGGGACATGATATTCAGTTGGTCCTATCGGCACTTGAGGCCACTTGACCAAACTCACTAATATACTACCTCAGCAAAGTTTGCGAAAGCGTTAACGATTAGACATTCTTGACATTTAACAGAGACTAAACGGAATAAGCGGGACAGGGCACATGGGGCGGGGGTGTCGATTATCGCGACATATCCAGCCGGTTAAGCGGGTTTCAGTAGCGAAGGCTGTTTTTTTGATTTTTTTTCCGTCACTCTTGAGTGTTATCCAGTGCCAGCCTTGACAACGGCTGCCTTTAGGTTGCATACTATACCCCGATGTCCATGATTGTTGTCGACATGGTTTGAAAAGCTTGGTTTCCCAAGAAAGACCTAATTCTCAACACCCGACCCGAAACGTTGCCAAAAGCATCACCCATGCACACCTTTTCCGACGAAGACCGCCAGATCGTCAATCTAGCGCGGACCGGCGATCTCGCCGCGTTGGAATCTCTTTTTGAGAAATACCAAGACCGGGTATTCGGTCTTGCCATGCAAATTGTGCAGCAGACGCAAGACGCCGAAGAGGTATTGCAGCAAACTTTTCTGAAAGTTGTCGAGCACATTGATGAACTTCGCGACGATGTACGTTTCACCGCGTGGCTGATGCGCATTGCCACCAACCAAGCATTGAGCTTACTTCGTCTGCGAGCTTCGTCACCAAACGTGCAACTCGTGGAGGGTGAGCACGACTCGTCGTGCCTGCCGAACAGTGCCCGCGACAATTATGTGACACAAAAAACTCTCGCACGTTGGCAGGACACTCCGGACCGTATCGCGGCAAGGCGGGAAATCGGCCAAAAGCTGGCCAAAACCATTTCCTCCTTGGACCCGAAATACAGCCTGGTGCTAATGCTGCGCGACTTCGAAGGTCTTTCTACCCAGGAGACGGCCGAGGCCCTTCAGATCAGCCCCGGCAACGTGAAAGCTCGCCTGCTGCGCGCAAAAAAAATGCTCCGCAAGCGCCTCGGTCAAGAATTTGCTTTGCAGTAATGCGTTTACTTGATCTTGTGATACCGCAGAATCAGGTCGATCCATTTAATGGAAAACGGCTTGGAACGTTTCTCCGCACCGCGCGTGTAAACAAAACGTATCGAGTTGTTCTCTATTCTTAGCCAGTCGGACTTAATCTCCGCGCGATGCTCACCTCGCCTCCACCCGTCCTTTTGATGAATCGAAATTTTGGCGTGCGGATCCTCTCGACTGGCGCTCGATGCTTTGTCGGCGGTGAATATTGCCGGCCCATGATCGTTAACGTAGACCTCGAGTTTCTCCCCCTCAGCCAACGGTGAGCAGTAAGCGAGCAACGTGGTCTGGACTTGGTAGCCGGACTTCTTTGCCTTGGGAATGTCGTCCGCAATTCGCAAAGGAACCGTTTTTTCAACTGCCGTGGTGGCATCATCCTTGACCGAAGTGAATTGGACAGGGCAGTGATTGATGTTAACCATGTAGTGTTTGTCGGCGAATTCGACTTTATCTGGATCGCCCAGATCGTCTAGCCAGGGACGAGACTTCCACTCATCGGCCGCAAAACCGAATTGCAGTCCATCGGCGCCCGCTCGCTGCAGCAGCAAGGCTTGTGCGAAGAACATGCCTTTTGTCTTAGGTTTTGTGTATCGCTTGAGCCCTTTGCCCTCGTCGCCCGGTTGCGGATCGGTGTCGACCAGTCCCAGGGCTTGCCAGATAGTAGGAATCACCTTGACATCCGTGCGATGCCCCATTGAGACAAATTCGCCGATTTCGATGTCAAAAAGCTTTGTTTTCGAGGGCACCACATAGTCGACAAGTTTCTCGCGCATCCAAGTTTTCCAGTCGAGGCCGATTGCGGTGGCCCCATAGCACGGAACCCGTACCATAAGCTCGATCTGCCGACTCTGCTGCTTTTCCACTTCGTCGAGCATCGAGCGGATGTCTCGCACGAATTGCGTCATGATAGCCTTGTCCGGCTTGGCGAAGTGCGGCGGATAGACGACGAAATCCATGGAAATCCCGTCGGCGCCTGCTTCGGCCGCCTCGCGGAGGATGGCCATCTTGAAGTCGCGAACGGCTTTGTGTTTGAAATCCAGGCGGACCGAGCCGGGGATGCGGTACTCGGGATGCTGTTTGTTAAAATCGCCCACGAATCCCACCCAGTCGAAATTGTCGGCTCTTGGTGGACCGTATTCGTGGTTCATTTCCAGGCGGGCAATTACCTTGAGGCCAAGTTGACGCCCGCGTTCGGCCGCCACGCGCAATGGTCCGTTCCCCGCTTTTATCAATCCCGTCACATTTTCATATGCGCGGCGGTCGCCGCGACGCATTAACTTCCACTCTTCCTCGGAAAGCGGCGCTCCGAAAATCTGCCCCACCTTGGTATCGAAGCAGAATACGCTGCCCGGCCCTAGTCCCCACACTAGAATTTTAGTGTTCGAATCTCGAAACGGATCAACGTAGTCCTGCAAGAGTTTCTGTCGCGTCATCGGTGGTGTCGGGTAGTAAAACATTGAAAACCCGTCGTGGCGATAAGCCAGTTCGATGGGCCGAAGCTTTTGACGCCGCCACTGATGCCGGAAGCCATCGCCAGTTGTCCCGAAAACGTCATCGATGACACGGCAATACTTTTTATTGACTACCCATAGCCCGTCATCGGAAGCCTGTTTTTGGGTCTTTTGTGTGTAATCATAATCGGCGGCGTCGGCGAGACTATAATTCTCGAAGCCGTTGATCTCCATGGGCAGGAAGTACTTATTCTCGCACTTCCAAACCCGCTCTTCCCACGTCCACCTTGCCGAGGCGTCGGCCTTTACTTCGGGGCTTTGCTGTCGAAGGGGGGCCGGATTTTTGCACAGATCCCAGGTCGAGGCGAACGAGCCGTCGGGATTTAGGAAGTATATCCCGGCCCGTGGATCAATGTAGGCCCATTTGCCTTCGATCAGAATTTCCGCAACAATATGGCCGCCAATGTCGTGCATAACAATGCGGCCCGGTATGCCCGCCACCTCGCACAACGCCACCATCAGCCGCCCCAGACATTCGCAAAGCTCCTCGCCCTTTTCAATAAGTTGTTCTTCGGTTCCGCCGTAGATGTACTCGGAAAAATCGATCCCTTCCCGTTTCTTGTAAAGATCGCGGCAGAACCGCATCAAGGCAAGGGCCTTTTCGCGGTCCGATTTACAGCCCTTTGTGACTCGGGCAACCACTTCTTCGAGCTTGGGCCGCGTGCCTTTTTTGTAACGCACCTTGGTGGGTGTAAATTTCGTGTACAAGAACTCGGCTGTCTGCGCGCAGAGGATAACTTGCTGCCGACGGAGTTGAAAGTCAACCGCCTCGCCATAGTTGATTCCCAATTGTTCGTAGTTCAGCCGATAAGCCTTTTGCCGGTTCTCGCCGACAACCATCTTCCAGGCATCTTTGCCCATATACGGAGCCAAACCTTCGCGACTGGTGACATTATCACCATGATTCTGTCCGGCCAACCCAGGGTTGGCCCAGCCGGGGCCGTAAACCATGAAAAGCAAAAAAAGAACGCTAATATGTCTTACTTGCATCGGGTAACCTACTTTTTCTCGGCTATAAAATCAGCTGCTATGCCGTCGAAATACCCGGCACAGTGGCCGATTTCTGGTAACGAGTTCATCCAATTGTTCTCGTATTCCGACGCGAAGAAGCCCTTGAATCCTTGCTGCTTGACTTCACACAGGATGGCCTCGATATCTGCCTTGCCGGTACCCCAGGGTACGTCGAAGGAACCCTGCTTGCCGTACTTATTGCGATCCTTGAGGTGGAACGATACGATGCGGCCTTTGAGTGCTTTGACTGCCTCCAACGGGCTGATACCCGAACGCATCCAGTGCCCCGTGTCGGCACATGCGCCGATCCATTGGCTGCGGCCCTTGCAGACTTCCAAGACCGTTTTATAGTTCCAGTAAAGCGAGGGCGAAGGGTGGTTGTGCAAGGCCAGTTTGATTTTGTATTCTTGGCAGAGCTTGTCCAAGGTGTCGAAAGCGTCCTTGGGCGGCTCGGCGACCAGGATCTCGAGGCCCATCTCCTTGGCGAAGTCGAATGTCTTTCTCGATTCGGCTTCGTCCTTGCTAAGCGGACAAACGCCGTAGCTGACCGCCGTAACGCCGGCGTCGGCAAGGATTTTTTTGACTTCTTTACGGGCCTCGGGTGTCATGGAAACATTGGTCTTAACGTCGGGCTTCTCCTTGCTGAGCGCTTGGCCTGGAAAAAACTCGATATAACGCAGCCCCAGCGAGGCCGTCTTGGCCACCGCCTCGGTAAAAGTAAAGCGATGGAAACTGTAGGCTTGCATGCCCAATTTCCAGCCCAACTGCTCGGCGTGCGGCGCTCCGTTGAAGCCCTGGGCTGCCCAAATCGGCGACCGGCCACTTCCGGCCAAAGCAAAACCGGCGGTCAACGCCCCGGCGGATTGCAGAAAGCGACGACGAGCGATTATCCTCTTCATATCATAACTCCTTTGAATTGCGTGATTTTATACGTAAAATGCGTAAAGCACGTAAAGTGACACGCCGGGCTGGTGGGTAGGTGGGAGCAACTGGCAACAGACCGAAAAAATCCGCTCAAGCGGTCAGTGGTTTGATAACCAATCGACAAGACCATTGTAGAAAGCAGGCCCCCGGTTAGCCAAGACCATCTTGGCCACAATAATGAGAATTGAAGTCCAAGACAGCTCCGACTACAATAGAAGGAAGATCTGGCAGCGACAGATCCACTTTTCAACGTCACTTTTCAGGGGGCATTCGCCCCAAGCGGCCATTTTTCCGGAACAGCAGAGCGAATCGAGGCAACGGCGGGTGCCACAATCGCGCCCGAACACCGATGAGCGGCATAGATCACGACGGGCGATCATTTGACGCTTCTGGCCAAAATCCACCTGGCCAGGAGGATGGTGGCAATGCACTCCCACATAAGGGTGGATCATCTGGCTCGAAATCCGATGCGAGCATTACCCCCCACGTGCCCAGCGACCAGACTGTGATTTCCAAGAAACCACAGTTGTCGACCAAGGAAACCGCCGCCCTGCCCCCCCCAATCGACGCAAAACGCCTTCGCCCGGGCGACAAGCTTGGCCACTACGAGTTGCTCGAATTTGTAGGCGGAGGCGGAATGGGACGCGTCTTCCGCGCGCTAGACACCAAACTTGACCGCCACGTGGCCGTCAAGGTTCTGCCTTGCGAACAGGTGGCCGACCAGGAAACGCTGCAACGATTTCGCAACGAGGCCAAGTCGGCCGCCCGGCTGGATCACGACAATATCGCCCGCGCCTACGACCTGGGTGAGGATCGCGGCCTTTCCTATCTGGTTTTCGAGTTTGTCGAAGGCGATACGATTCGCGATCTGGTCGACCAGCGCGGGCCCATGTCGCTGGCCGAAACGCTTAGCTACACGCTGCAAGTGGCCGACGCCTTGACTCACGCCGCCGGCCGCGGCATCATCCATCGCGACGTTAAACCATCGAACATTCTCATAACAAACGAGGGCCGCGCCAAGCTGATCGACATGGGTCTGGCCAGAATTCAAACCCCGCACGACTCGCAAGACGACCTTACGGCAACCGGCGTCACGCTGGGAACCTTCGACTACATCTCGCCCGAACAGGCTCGCGACCCACGTGTCGTCGACGTGCGCAGCGATATCTACTCGCTAGGCTGCACCTTTTTCTACATGCTCACCGGTCGCCCGCCCTTCCCCGAGGGCACCGTGTTGCAGAAGCTGTTGCAACACCAAGGCGACGAGCCGCCCGACATCCACGAATTTCGACCGGAAATGCCGGAGGAAGTCTCGGGCGTTTTGCGCAAGCTTTTGGCAAAAGACCCCAACCGGCGTTACCAAACGGCCGACGAACTGGTCGAGCAATTCCAACATCTGGCCGAGCAGGTAGGTCTGCATCCGATCGAATCATCGAGAAGGTCGTGGGCGGCCTCGCAACCTAGCCAGGCGCCCTTTTTTCAACGCCACTTGCCCTGGATGGCTCCGGTCGGCGCTCTCGCTCTGATTTGGATCTGTCTGCACATCTACTGGTCGTATACGGCGCGGCGCCCGCTACCACAGCCTCAAACGGACTCCAACCAAAACGGCTATCCGTTGGGAACCGATCAATTCTCTCCGGCTGCAATTTCCCCAAAACATTCGCCCGCGGATTTGACTCAGGCGCCGCAAAAAGATGCTGAGGATAATATCTCATCCAAAGCTCCCATAAAGCCAACAAAGCCTCAAAAAGACTCGCCCGAGATACCGTGGTTAAACTCGAATCCCTTTGCCCCCTGGCCGGCGACGGGCGGGCCGGCCGGCTCTGGTTCCATTCTTGGCGGCCCCAACGCCAATAGTGTCACACCCCGCGCGAAAAAACCGCCTCCAAGCACGACGTCTCTTGGCGGCAATACTGCTGCAACTGCCAGCGAAATTCGCATGTCCGACCCGCTTGCCTCGGGGCTTTCGGCCAACAACCAAAGCTCCAGACCGCCATCGGGCATCTCGGTTGCAACACCCGCCGGCCCGTTGTCGCCGACCGCTACGACGCTTGCAACGCCCAACGCGGCGTCGATTGCCGCATCGGCGCAGCTACCGCCTATGCCGACGGGCGTGCTGGTCGTCGACCCGCTCGGCAAGCGGCCGAACACCTACGCAACCCTACGAGCGGCCTGCAACAAAGCCACCAGCGGCGACATTATCGAACTCCAATACAACGGGCGTCTAGAGGAAAGGCCGCTTGCTCTGCACAACGTGAAACTCACAATTCGTGCGGGCAAGCAATTCCAACCGGTCATCGTCTTCCGACCCAACGATTCGGACCCAACCAAATATCCCCGCAGTATGTTCAACCTAACCGGCACCGGGTTGATGCTCTTGAATCTTACGATCGAGTTGGACATCCCGCGCGCGATACCGGCCGAGGAGTGGTCGCTGTTTGAACTCGGGCGGGCCGAAACCATCAGACTGCAACAGTGCTCGTTGACGATCCGTAACGCCTTCGAAAAGCCGAGGAGCCACCACGAAGATGTCGCTTTCTTTAATATCCAAGCCGCAGCCGCCGATACGTCGACGCAAAATACGCCGGAGAAAAACGGCTCGAAAAAATCGGCCCAAATAGAACTCTTCGATTGCATCGTCCGCGGAGAGGCCGTCTTGCTGCAAACCAAAAAACTGCAGCCCGTTCACTGCACGTGGGACAACGGCCTGTTTGTCAGCAGCGAACAATTACTGCGTACCCAAGGCGGACAAAAGTCACCTCTGCCGGACGACATTATCGAAATCGATTTACGGCACCTCACCTTGGTTGTCAACCGTGGGATATGCCGGATCGCCGGCAGCCGCTTCGCCTCGCATCAATTGCCGGTATCGCTCAATTGCACCGACAGCATAGTGCTGTGCGGAGACGGTCAAGCCCTTGTTCAACAGTTAGGATCTGCGCGGCCGGGCGAAATGCAAAAACTCTTCAGCTACAGCGGAGACTGGAACTGCTACCCAGGCTTCAACACCCTCTGGAGCATCGACGACATCGAAACACCCGCCATGCCAGACGAACTGGTGGAATGGGAAAAATGGCAATCACATTGGGCGCCAGAGCACGAGAACCACTCGCTGTGGTGCAGCGTTGATTGGAAGAACTTGCCCGCATCCTCACAACCGCCGCACACACGCACGCCTTGGGATTATATGCTCGACGAATCTGAAGAAAATCCTACCATCTATGCAGCCAGAGACGGTAGCGTCATGGGATTCGACATCCGCCAACTGCCGCCCATTCCACCGGTTTCTCAAGGACCGGAAAATAAGTGACGCCAAAAATCATCCCTGAATCACATGCAACGGCAAGGATAAACCCGCGGGTTTGCACATAAATCTCAGTTCATCCCGCCCGTTGCCATCCGGCATCTTATTATCATTATCTGATCCGTGTTCATCCGTGTCCATCTGTGGCCACCTTTTCGTCATTTCCCAGGCTTTTTGCCGAACCATCGCCAACCCCCAATCGCCAACAGCCCGCAGACCACCCCGCTAATCGCCGCCCCGCAGGTCAGCACGCCGGTTTCTTCCCAACTGGTGCCCCAGCCGAGACCGTGAATGTTGTCGTTGATGCGGAAGACCACGGCCGAAAGCGGGAACCATGTGCGGTCCAGCAAGGTCGATCCGCCGCCGGCCAGGGCGAAGATGGCAGCTAGTGTCATGGCGTCGATTAGTCCGCCGGCGACGAAACCGATGACGAATATTCTCGCTGCCCACGAGCGACGGGTGACCAAGTAGACGATGGCCCCCAGCGTTAGTGCGGCGCCCAGCGGCACGGCCAGATCGAGCCAGCCGAGTGTGCGGCTGTAGGACATGCGCAGGCCGAGCACTAGCGAGAACACTGTAGTGAGGATCAAGAGCGAGGAGAGCGTGAACTGGCGGGGCACGCGTAGCATGGCGGCCGGTTCGAGTGACGTTCGTCTTGCAAGCTCATTTATCAGTTCTGTGTTATCGCTTTCGCTCGCCAGGGCAATACCCAGAACGCTTGCCCGACCAGCGGCGTGCTTGATGGCAACATTTTTTTGCCCCAGCCAACCGTGAATGCCGATCTTTTCGATCTCCTCGAAGCGAATCGTCTGTTCGTCCCTCGACATAAACCCGCGGGGCATGACCAGCGAGTCGGACGTGAGTTGTATGTGTCGCTGCCTGTTGCCGCCGGCGCGGATGATCAGTGCGGCGACAACTATCAGCAGCACGCCGGTCATGGTCAAAAGCAACACACCCAACTCGTAGGCTACCAGCGCGGCAGTCGAAAGCTCGTTCGCGTCGGCGAATGATTCGGCCGTAAAAGGCGTGCCGCCTACCCAGGGAACGACCACGCCCGCTACTCCTCCCACGACCATTAGCGGACCGAGGATCAGCCCAGCGTTAAGCGACCAGCGGGGGAAACGGTATGCGAATTCACGTTGCATCGGAGCGGGGCCCTTTTGTAAGTTTTTTTGATTTCAGAGGAGCGTGGCGAGTACAAGGGAATTCTAACGAAACC